>JBOGDU010000314.1:0-6604 GCA_050743145.1 Jiangellaceae bacterium
GCGACGGGGCGGGGAGCGTCGGGCCAGGCGGCCGCGGCCCGCAGTCCGGCCACCGCAGACCTGGCCGAGGCGGCAGCGGTGGCGAGATCGGGCACCAGCGGCCCGGCGACGACCGGTCCGAGCCCGAAGTGACCCGCCACCACTGTGGCTGCCCGGACGGGATCGTCGACGCCGCCCAGAACCGCGACCAGCCGGTCGCCCTGCACACCGGTGAGCACGTCGTGACGTGCCTGACGTGCCGTGCGGCGGATCGCGTCCACCACGGCTTCGGTATCACCCGTCGGTGTGCGGCCCACCGTGACCGTCACGCCGCTCTGTTCGGTCCAGCCCAGAGCCGCCGCACGGGAGCGCACTTCCTCGTCGCTCTCGCCGCGCAGCAGTGAGTCCACGACGAGGGCCTCCAGTCGCGCGTCCCACGCGCCACGCGCCTCGGCCGCACGGGCGTAGACCTCGGCCGCCGCGAACGCGACCTCCCGGGAGTAGCGCAGCACGCCTTCGCGCACCGCGGCGACGTCGCGCTCGTCGACGACCTCGGTGATCGTCTGCTCGACGACCTCGATGGCGACGCGCACCATCTCGACGGTCTGCTCGAGACTGATCGCCCTGGTCAGCTCTCGCGGGGCCGTACCGAACACGTCGGCGGTCACGGTCGGCTCGTCGCCGGGATTGCGGTACCAGTCGACGAACGCTGCGATGCCGGCCTGGATGACCAGGCCCACCCATGAACGCTCGTCCGGCGGCATCGCCCGGTACCACGGAAGCCGCTCCTCCATGCGTGCGATCGACGCCGTGGCCAGCGCACCCGTGGCGCGCTCCAGCTGGTGGACCGACCGCGCGTGCGAACCGGTCCCGACGGTCGACGACATGCCGCGCAGCGTACGCGCCCGGCAATTGCTCGGACACCCACTCAGTTGTGACAGAGCTACAACCAGGGCGTGCCCGGGTCTCGGCCCCGCCAGGACGTGTCAGCGGGACCGGCCAGGGGCGGGGGAGATCCGGCGGAGCCCGTCGATCGTCGAGGGCTCGGCCGGCAGGACGATCGTGTGGTACGTCTCGATCAGTGCGAGGATCGGCTCGCGCGGACCGTCGCGCCACTCGTCGCTTCCGTAGAAGGCGGACTCCTCGCGGTCACGCGCCTCGGCACTGCGGAAGGCGCGCATCAGCGTGTACGAGTCGGCGTCGTCCATGGAGGGGCCGTGCCAGACGACGTCGATGCCGTGCAGGTCGAGCATCGGCCGGGCCCGTTCGCGGAACAGCCGGTCGAACTGTGCTCCCGTGCCTCGACGGAGCCGGTAGGTGCGGATCTCGAGGACGGCGTCGTCTGTCTGGTTGGTCACCCGGTCGATCCTCCCGCTGCGGCCACGAGCCCTGACAACGCCCGCGGCGCTCAGGTCTCGCCGCCGGCCTCTGCGGCGGTGGTGGCGCTGACGTCGTCGAGCTTGTACTTCGCGTGCGCCTGCCGCACGACCTCCCATTCCACCTCGCCGCGACGTGCCAGCAGGGTGAGGACGCCGACGGCGATCGACTGTGCATCGACCTTGAAGTGGCGACGCAGCGCCGCGCGTGTGTCGGACAGGCCGAACCCGTCGGTGCCGAGCGAAAGCCACTCCTGGGTGACGTACGGGGCGATCTGGTCCTGGACCGCGCGCATGTAGTCGCTGACCGCCACGACCGGACCGGGCGCGTCGCGCAACCGCTGCGTGACGTAGGGGACCCGGGCCTCGCCGTCGGGGTTCATCAGGTTCCACTCGTCGCACGCCATGGCCTCGCGCCGCAGTTCGTTCCACGACGTCGCCGACCACACGTCGGCGGCGACCTGCCACTCGTCCGCCAGCCGCTCCTGCGCCTCCAGGGCCCAGTTCAGGCCGACTCCGGAAGCCAGGATCTGTGCGTGCGGGACCTTGTCGCCGGGGCCCACCTCCATCGGCCGGTACCGATAGAGCCCCTTGAGCAGGCCGTCGACGTCGAGGTCGTCGGGCTCGGCCGGCTGGGCGTACGGCTCGTTGTAGACCGTCAGGTAGTAGTAGACGTTCTCGGCGTCCTCGCCGTACATCCTGCGGAGTCCGTCGCGCACGATGTGCCCGAGCTCGAAGGCGTAGGCGGCGTCGTAGTGCACAACCGCAGGGTTGGTGGATGCGAGCAGGACCGAATGGCCGTCCTGGTGCTGCAGACCCTCGCCGTTGAGCGTCGTGCGCCCGGCAGTGGCACCCAGCACGAAGCCGCGCGCCATCTGGTCGCCCGCCGCCCAGAAGCCGTCGCCGGTGCGCTGGAAGCCGAACATCGAGTAGAAGATGTAGACGGGGATCATCGGCAGGTTGTGCGTCGCGTAGGACGAGCCGACGGCCGTCCACGACGCCACCGAGCCGGCCTCGGTGATGCCCTCGTGCAGGATGTGGCCCTTGACGTCCTCCTTGTAGGACAGGAACAGCTCCCGGTCCACCGACAGGTAGTTCTGGCCATGCGGGGAGTAGATCTTCAGCGTCGGGAACAGGGAGTCCATACCGAAGGTGCGGGCCTCGTCCGGGATGATCGGCACGATCCGAGGGCCGATCTCGGGATCCTTGATGATCTCCTTGAGCAGGCGCACGCAGGCCATCGTCGTGGCGACCGCCTGCTTGCCCGACCCCCGTTTGACAACGTCATAGACGCTGTCGCCGGGCAGCACCAACGGCGTCGACTTGCCGTGCCGCTCGGGCAGGAACCCGCCGAGCTCGCGCCGCCGATCGACCAGGTACGCGTACTCCTCGGAGTCGGTTCCCGGGTTGAAGTACGGGGGCAGCTTCGCGTCGAGCGCGTCGTCGGGGATGTCGAGATGGAGGCGGTCGCGGAAGCCCTTGAGGTCGTCGAGGGTCAGCTTCTTCATCTGGTGGGTCGCGTTACGGCCCTCGAAGTGCGAGCCGAGGGTCCAGCCCTTGATCGTCTTCGCCAGGATGACGGTCGGTTGGCCGGTGTGCTGGGTGGCCGCCTGGTAGGCCGCGTACATCTTGTGGTAGTCGTGCCCCCCGCGTTTGAGTCCCCAGATCTCGTCGTCGGACAGGTGCTCGACCAGCTTGGCGGCACGGGGGTCGCGGCCGAAGAAGTGCTCGCGCACGAACGCCCCCGACTCCGCCTTGTAGGTCTGGTAGTCCCCGTCCGGCGTGACGTTCATCAGATTGACCAGTGCGCCGTCACGGTCGGCGGCCAGCAGCGGGTCCCACTCCCGGCCCCAGATGACCTTGATGACGTTCCAGCCCGCTCCGCGGAACAGGGCCTCCATCTCCTGGATGATCTTCCCGTTGCCGCGGACGGGTCCGTCGAGGCGCTGCAGGTTGCAGTTCACGACGAAGGTCAGGTTGTCGAGCTCTTCACGGGCCGCGACGCCGAGCGCGCCGACTGTTTCCGGCTCGTCGATCTCGCCGTCACCGAGGAAGCCCCACACGCGCTGCTGGCTGGTGTCCTTGAGGCCGCGGTTGTGCAGGTAGCGATTGAACCTGGCCTGGTAGATGGCGTTGAGAGGGCCCAGGCCCATCGAGACGGTGGGGAACTCCCAGAAGTCCGGCATCAGCCGCGGGTGCGGGTAGGACGGCAGGCCACCGCCCAGGCCGGCGTGGGAGAGCTCCTGGCGGAAGCCGTCGAGCTGGTCCTCGCTCAGCCGGCCCTCGAGGTAGGCCCGGGCGTACATGCCGGGGGACGCGTGGCCCTGGAAGTAGATCTGGTCGCCGCCGCCGGGGTGGTTCTTGCCACGGAAGAAGTGGTTGAACCCGACCTCGTAGAGGCTGGCCGACGACGCGTAGGTGGAGATGTGCCCACCGACCCCGATCCCGGGACGCTGCGCACGGTGCACCATGATCGCCGCGTTCCACCGGACGTACCTGCGGATCCGGCGCTCCAGCTGCTCGTCGCCCGGGAACCAGGGCTCGGACTCCGGCGGGATCGTGTTGATGTAGTCGGTGCTGCGCAGGCTGGGAACCCCGACCTGCCGCTCACGGGCCCGCTGCAGCAGGGCGAGCATCAGGTACCGGGCCCGGTTGCGCCCACCGTTCTCGACCACGGCGTCGAGCGAGTCGAGCCACTCCTGGGTCTCGTCGGGGTCGAGGTCGAGCAACTGGCTGGGGAGGCCGTTGCTGATGATCGGGGAGCGGTCTGCTGCCACGACGGTCCTTCTGGTCGGGACGCTGGCGTCGGCGTCTGCTCGTACGGTGTCGCCATCCCCATCCTCCCCCGTGCGCGCGGCCCAGTCACGTCGGGGCCTTTCTCTCCGGGTCGGGGCGCGGCAGTCTTAGAGGTCACGGTGAACGGAGGTGATCCACATGCAGGCGCAGGTCGGTGATCGGCTCCATGTCCATGGTCGCGCCGTCGGCAACGTCGACCGGGTCGGCGAGATCGTCGAGGTGCGTGGCGGCGAGGGCGGACCCCCGTATCTCGTCCGCTTCGACGACGGCCACGAGGGGCTGGTCTTCCCCGGCCCGGACGCGACCGTCGAACCGGCGCGCACGGACGACTGACGTCCACCCGGGCGGCGGTTCGCTTGCGCTAGTGCCGCCACTTGGGTGGACTACGCCCACGACGTCCCGCGACCGCGGGACGGGGGGACGATGGGAGGACGACCAGTGGGCCAGACCGCAGGCCATTCCGACCAGCCCGACGGGCCGGCGCACCGGCTCGGGCTCCGGGCTGGGCTCGTGGTCCAGGAGCTGGGATGGGACGAGGACTGCGACGACGACTTCCGCGCCGATGTCGAGGACGTCACCGGCTCGGAGTTGATGGACGACGATCTCGGCGACGTCGCCGACGTCGTCCTGCTCTGGTGGCGCGACGGTGACGGTGACCTGGTCGACGCGCTCGTCGAGGCGAAGACCGACCTCGCCGAGGGCGGCATGGTGTGGCTGCTCACGCCGAAGGTCGGCCGCGCGGGTCACGTCGACCCCAGCGATATCACCGACGCGGCTCCCACCGCGGGGCTTGCGACGACCACGACGGTGTCCGCGGCCGAGGACTGGTCCGGGATCAAGCTGGTCGCACCCAAGAGCGCCCGCAGCGTACGTCGGTGACCGTTCCTCCTGTCGGGGCACCGGCGCCCGACTCCGACCTGTGCGACCAGCACCTCTCGCAGTGGTGGCCGGTCCTCGACGAGTTCATGGCGGCCTGAGGGAACGGAGCACGCGGTGCCCTGCTACCGCTGCGGAGCGCGCCAGACCGATCCGGCCCGGGGTGCCAGTCCGTGGCGTCGCGGTGTCCGTGACGCCGACCAGGTTCTGGTGTGCCCGGACTGCCAGCGCACCTCGGACTGGACGGCTGACCTGGACCGATGCCCGGCCTGCGGGTCGACCGCACTCGTCCGGCGGCTGGGCCGGACGGTGTGCCGCGACTGCGAGGCGTCACGCGACGCTGGCCTCGAGGCCGATCCGGCGGCCGTCGGCGCGTCGGTCGTGGACCCGGTGGCCCCGCCCACGGACCTGGCCGCGGAGGTGGCCGCCGCGATCGACCGGGTGCTCGGTAGGGTCCCGGCGTCGGCTTCGGCCGGGGTGCGGGCGGACGAGGCCCGGCGCCGGTCGCCCGAGGTACCCTGAGCGTCCTCGCCGACGAGGGCGTATAGCTCAGCGGAAGAGCACCCGCCTTACAAGCGGGAGGTCACAGGTTCGATCCCTGTTGCGCCCACCACCGCGCGTCAGACCGGTCGGGATGTGCACCGATCGCGGCGCTAATCGGAGGACATGGCACGTTCAGCGGTTCCACAAACTCGTACAACTCAGGCATCAGACGGACCGGTCAGTGTGCCACGTCGACCGCTGGGCCTGCCAGGCGACAGCTTGGGCACGAGTCAGCGCGGCGACGTGCACAAGCGGCGGCCGACCCCATACTGATCACCGTGAATTCGGTCGGTCAGGTCGTCGCAGTGCTGGCCGGTCTACTGCACGTCGCCATCTGGGTCATGGAGAGCCTCGTGTTCAGCCGGCCGCCCTTCCACCGGCTCTTCCGGGTCCGGCCCGAACACGTACCCGCGGTACGGCTCTGGGCGTTCAACCAGGGCTTCTACAACCTGTTCCTCGGCGTCGGCGCAATCGGCGGCGTGGTCGTCCTCCACGTAGGCGACGAGACCGTTGGCCGCACCCTCGCGCTGTTCTGCTGCGCCTGCATGGTGGCGGCGGGCATCGTTCTGTTCTCCTCCGAGCGCCGGCTGTGGCGCGCCGCACTCGTCCAGGCCGTGCCTGCGCTGGTCGTGCTGTCGGCGTCGCTGGTGTGACGGGCGGGGCGCGCAGGGTACGCCGAGTAGGGTCCGGCACGTGCCGAGTCTCGCTGACATCGTGGCGACGCTGGACCGTCTCTACGACCCCGGCCAGGCCGAGTCCTGGGATGCCGTCGGGCTGGTCTGCGGCGACCCGGGCGCCGAGGTCCGCAGGATCCTGTTCGCGGTCGACCCGGTGGCGGTGGTGGCCGACGAGGCCCTGCAGTGGGGGGCCGACCTGTTGGTTACGCACCACCCGTTGTTCCTGCGTCCGGTCCACGGCGTCGCGGCGACCACACCGAAGGGACGGCTGGTTCACCGCCTGGTCACCGGCGGCGTCGCGCTGCACGTCGTGCACACGAACGCCGACAGCGCCGACCCGGGCGTGTCCGACGCGCT
>JBOGDU010000315.1:0-8142 GCA_050743145.1 Jiangellaceae bacterium
CGTACTCCTCGCGGAGAGACCAGTCGAGCCAGGTCGTGTCGTCGTCGATGCAGTACGCGTTGTTGTTCCCGCGCTGGGTGCGCCCCATCTCGTCGCCCGCGACGAGCATCGGCACACCGGTCGAGAGCAGCAGCGTCGTGAGGAGGTTCCGCAGCTGCCGCCGCCGCAGATCGAGGACCGCAGGGTCAGAGGTCTCGCCCTCGACGCCGTGGTTCCAGGAGCGGTTGTCGTCCGTGCCGTCGCGATTGTTCTCCCCGTTGGCCTCGTTGTGCTTGCGGTCGTAGGAGACCAGGTCGCGCAGCGTGAACCCGTCGTGTGCCGTGATGAAGTTGATCGACGCGTACGGGCGCCGTCCGTCGTCGGCGTAGAGATCCGACGAACCCGACAACCGGTACGCGAGGTCGCGCACGCCGGGTGCATGCCGGCGCCAGTGGTCCCGCACCGTGTTGCGGAACTTGTCGTTCCACTCGGTCCAGAGATGTGGGAACTCGCCAACCTGGTACCCACCCGGGCCGACGTCCCACGGCTCGGCGATCAGCTTGACCTCGCGCAGGGCAGGATCCTGCTCGATGACGGTCATGAACGATCCCAGCATGTCGACGTCGTGCATCGACCGAGCCAACGCCGCCGCGAGGTCGAAGCGGAACCCGTCGACGTGCATCTCGTCGACCCAGTAGCGCAGCGAGTCCATCACCAGCCGCAGCACGTGCGGGTGGGCGACGTTGACGGTGTTGCCGGTGCCCGAGTAGTCGCTGTAGCGGTCAGGGTGGGCGGCGTCGAGGTGGTAGTAGGCGGGGTTGTCGATGCCGCGGAACGAGAATGTCGGGCCGGTGGGGCCCTGCTCGGCGGTGTGGTTGTAGACGACGTCCAGGACGACCTCGAGCCCGGCTTCGTGCAAGGCCCGCACCATCGCCTTGAACTCGCCGATTTGCGCGCCGAGCGTGCCGGACGCCGCGTAGGCCGCGTGGGGGGCGAAGAACGCTAGCGTGTTGTATCCCCAGTAGTTCGTCTGGCCGCGCTCGACCTGCTGGGGTTCGCTGACGAAGTGGTGGACCGGCATCAGCTCGACCGTGGTGACGCCGAGACCGACGAGGTGCTCTATCGCTGCCGGATGGGCCAGACCTGCGAATGTTCCCCGCAGCTGCTCGGGGACGTCCGGATGGCGCATGGTGAAGCCACGGACGTGGAGCTCGTAGACGACCGTGTCGCCCCATGGAACCCGCAGCCGTGTGTCCGATCTCCAGTCGAAGCGGTCGTCGCCCACAACGACCCCCTTGGGGACGTACGACGCCGAGTCCCGCCCGGGCTCGAAGACCGCGCTGTCGTAGGTGACGTCGCCGGTCACGGCGCGGGCATAGGGGTCCAGGAGCAGCTTGGCGGGGTCGAACCGGCGCCCACGTGCCGGGTCCCACGGCCCGTGCACGCGGAACCCGTAGCGCTGGCCGGGTCCAACTCCCGGAAGGCGGCCGTGCCAGGTGTCGAACGTCCGGTCCTCGAGCGGTACCCGGGTCTCGCCGACGGACTCGTCGAACAGGCACACCTCGACGCGGTCCGCCTCGGGCGCCCAGAGCGCGACGTTGGTGGCATCACCGTCGTACGTGGCACCGAGCGGAGCCCAGTGGCCTGGCCAGGCGGATTGCGGGTCGGTCACCTGGAGATTGTCGTGGAAGGCTCGCCGTTTCCCCTCGTCGCACCGCCGAGGGATGCGTCGTGGTCCCCACGCGTGGACTTGTCAGGGCGTACCGGACGGTTTGTGCTCGTCAGCGCGCGGGTTCGTCCTGACAACCCGGGCGTCGGGGTCAGTTGTCAGGGCCGCTGCCCGCATCGGTACAGGTCAGCGCCCTCACCAGCCGGACAACTCGACCGCTGCGCTCAGAATGGGATCGTGATGAACGGCGAGGAGTAGTCGGGCTCGCCACGCAGCACTTCCTCGGCGTCCTCGCTGCTCAGGTTGTGCCGCTCCTGTTCCGCGCGAATCAGCAGTGGGAGCAGCCGAACGTCGGCCGGTGTCGCGATGGCGGTGACCTCCTCATGGGAGAGGACCCACGACACCGCCGCGGTGACGGCGCGTTGCTCGTCGAGCGGTTCGTACCACGTCGTGTAGATCTTGTCCGCGTCGTCGGGCCAGTTCCGCCGGGATACCGACTTGATGATCAACAGGCCGGCGTCCTGGCGCTGGACCTCCTCGACGAGCGCCTCGTAGGAGCGTAGGTAGCCGGCGTCGCGGGCAAGAACCGGATTGATCGGCGTGAGCACGGTCGCGAACGGGTAGCGGCGCAACGCCTCGAGGTGCGTGGCCGGCGCGTCGTGTCCGTGGCCGGTGATGCCGACGGCTCCGACCAGGCCCTCGTCCTGGGCGCGGACGGCCGCGCGCAACGCACCGTCGGCCGCGGTCGCCCGGTCGAGGTCCTCGAGGTCGCCGACTGCGTGCAGTTGCAGCAGGTCGACGCGATCGGTCTGCAGACGCTCGAGTGAGGCGTTGATCTGGCGCCACGCGTCGTCGATGGCCCTCTCGCCGGTCTTGGTCGCCAGGAAGACGCGGTCGCGGATGCCGTGCATTACGGCTCCGAGACGGAGTTCAGCGTCGCCGTAGCCGGCGGCGACGTCGAGGTAGTTGATCCCCGCGTCGAGGGCCTCGTCGATCGAGCGGCTCGCGACCTCCTGCGTGGCCTCGGACAGCGCGGCGGCGCCGTAGATCAGGACCGAGCTCTGGTACCCGAGCCGGCCGAGCCTGCGGTACTCCATGAGCATCCCTTCCGTCGTCGCTCCCTTCGCAACCTACTCCGGGCGGAGCGTTGGATGATCATCCGCGGGCTTGGACTAGCCTCCGCAGGGTCCGGGCGGTGACGTGGGAGGACGGCGGACGTGGGTGAGTTCATCAGGCTCGATATCGACGAGGGCGTCGGGACGATCCGGCTCGACCGGCCGCCCATGAACGCCCTCGACGCCCAGCTGCAGGACGAGTTGCATGCCGTGGCGAAGGAGGCGGCGGAGCGCCGGGATATCAGGGCGGTGGTCGTCTACGGCGGGGAGAAGGTGTTCGCCGCGGGAGCCGACATCAAGGAGATGGCGGAGTTGTCCTACGCCGAAATGGCGGACCGGTCGGGCCCGTTGCAGGCCGCGTTCGCCGCTGTGGCCCGGATCCCCAAGCCGACGGTGGCGGCGGTCACGGGCTACGCGCTCGGCGGGGGCTGCGAGCTCGCGTTGGCCTGCGACATCCGGATCGCGGCCGACGACGCCAAGCTGGGCCAGCCGGAGATCCTTCTCGGCCTCATCCCCGGCGCCGGCGGCACTCAGCGGCTGTCGCGGCTGGTGGGTCCGGCGAAGGCCAAGGAACTGATCTTCACCGGCAGGTTCGTGGGCGCCGAGGAGGCCCTGGGCATCGGCCTGGTCGATCGCGTCGTGCCGACCGCCGAGGTCTACCCAGCAGCACGGGCCTGGGCGGGACAGTTCGCCGAGGGTCCGGTGTACGCGCTGCGCGCGGCCAAGCAGACCATCGACCGCGGCCTCGGCGCCGACCTCGACACCGGCCTGGAGATCGAGCGCCAGCAGTTCGCCGCCCTGTTCGCGACCGAGGACGCCACGATCGGCATGCGTTCCTTCGTCGAGCACGGGCCGGGAAAGGCACGCTTTGTTGGACGCTAGAAGGCCTGCGGCCGCCGAGGAGATCGAGCGTGCCTGGCACGACACCAAGCTCGCCCAGGTGCTCTACCACGACTGGGAGGCGGACACCTACGACGAGAAGTGGTCGATCTCGTTCGACGAGCGATGCGTGGAGTACGCCCGCGACCGGTTCGCGGCCGTCGCCGGCACGGCCGGCTGGCCGTACGGCACGGTCCTCGAGGTCGGCGCCGGCACCGGCTTCTTCTCGTTGAACCTGCGTCAGGCCGGCGTCGTCGACGACGTGCACGTCACCGACATCTCCTCCGGCATGGTCGATGCGGCGAAACGCAACGCGTCCCTGCTGGGCTTCGACATCGACGGTCGCGTGGCGGACGCCGAGAGCCTGCCCTACGAGGACGCGACGTTCGACCTGGTCGTCGGCCACGCCGTGATCCACCACCTGCCCGACGTGGAGCAGGCGTTCCGGGAGATCGTGCGCGTGCTCAAGCCCGGTGGCCGGGTGGTCGTCTGCGGCGAGCCCACCCGGTACGGCGACTATGTGGCCCGCCGACTGTCCAGGGCGACCTGGTGGGCGGCCACCACGGCGACGAGGCTGCCCTACGTGCGTGATCGCTGGGCACGCCCGCAGGAGGAGCTGGACGAGTCGTCGCGGGCCGCTGCCCTCGAGGCGGTCGTCGATCTGCACACCTTCGACCCCGACGCCCTGGCACGTACCGTCGAGCGGGCCGGGGCGGCCGAGGTCCGGACGGTGACCGAGGAGCTCACCGCCGCCTGGTTCGGATGGCCGGCGCGGACCTTCGAGTACGCGGTGAACCCGGACCGGCTCGGCTGGCGGTGGGCGATGTTCGCCTACCACGGTTGGCGTCGGCTCTCGGCAGTCGATCGGGTGCTGGCCCGGGTCGTCCCGGCGGAGTTGTTCTACAACGTGTCGGTGAGCGGGGTCCGGGCTCGCTAGAGCAGCGGCCGCTAACCTGACGACGTCGAACCTGCGCGTCGGTACTGTCGAGCAGGTGGCCGAGGCGAAACCAGCGGTGCAGTCAGCATCTGGTCCGTCGGGGTTGCGCCTGGCCGAGTTGGTCGGCGCGCTCTCGCTGGCCGTCGACCTGGGGCTGGGACAACCGATGGAGCACCTGGCCCGATCGTGCCTGGTGGCGTGCCGACTGGGTCAGCGGATGGGGCTCGACGACGAAGAACGGGCTGGCTTGTACTACGTGGCCATGCTGGGCTGGGTCGGCTGCATCGCGGACAGCCACGAGGCGGCAGCCTGGTTCGGCGACGACATCAGCTACCGGGCCGAGGTCTACGACATCGACATGAAGCCGCTGCCGTTCTTCGGCTACCTCATGCGGCGAGCCGGGTCCGGGCAGTCGCCGACCCGGCGAGTCCTCGTAGGAGCGAACCTGGTGGCCACGGGCGCCCGCAGCGTCCAGGACTCGCTGCGCGCGCATTGCCAGGTGACCGGCCGGATTGCCGAGCGACTCGGTCTCGGGCCCGATGTCTGTGACCCGCTTCAGCAGATCTTCTCGCGCTGGGATGCCAAAGGGCTGCCGGCGGGACTCGGTGGCGAGCGCGTCGCCATCGCGGTGCGAATGTGGCAGATCGCCGACGTGGCCGAGGTGTACCACCGCCGCGGCGGCGTCGAGGCGGCGGTCGAGGTGGCACGCCGGCGCTCCGGAAGCCAATTCGATCCCGCTGTCGTGGACGAGTTCATCGCCTGTGCCGGCGAGATCCTCGACGCCCTGCCGGAGGGCTCGTGCTGGGATGACCTGATCGATGCCGAGCCAGCGCTGCGGCCAGTGCTGTCGGAACGGCAGTTCGACGCCGTCCTGGAGGTCTTCGCCGACTATGCAGACCTGAAGTCGCCCTATCTGCGAGGTCATTCGCGCGGCGTGGCCGACCTTGCGGCGGCAGCGGCCCGACGATTGGGCCTACCCGCGAACGAGATACTGGCCGTGCGGCGCGCGGGTCTGGTTCACGACATCGGCAGGACCGGAGTGCCCAACTCGATCTGGGACAAACCTGGTCCCCTGTCGACGGTGGAGCAGGAGCGGGTTCGGCTGCACTCCTATTACACGGAGCGGATGCTTGCGCGGCCGCCGGCGCTCGCTGCACTCGGCGCCATCGCCGGCCTGGCCCACGAACGGCTCGATGGATCGGGATACCACCGAGGCCTGTCCGCGGCGTCGATCCCGATGCCTGCCCGTGTGCTTGCGGCTGCGGACACCTACCACGCGATGGTCGAGCCCCGGCCCTATCGGCAGACCCTGACCGGCGACACCGCGGCACGGAACCTGCACGAAGAGGTTCGTGCCGGCCGACTCGACGGCAATGCCGTTGACGCTGTGCTGAGGTCGGTCGGCCACAAGCCGTCTCGTCCGCCGGCCGGGCCGGCCGGGCTCACTCCCCGCGAGGTCGAGGTGCTCGCCCTGCTGGCCCGCGGCGCCTCGAACCGGCAGATCGCCCGCGGGCTCGGCATCACGCCGAAAACGGTCGGCAACCATGTCGAGCACATTTACACCAAGGCCGGCGTGACGACGCGGGCGGCCGCGGCCATGTTCGCACTCCAGAACGGGTTGCTGCGCAGCGTGGAACCGATCGGCTGATCACGCTGTCGGGCCGTCCATTGGGGTGAATGCCTCATGACGCCGTCGCCGCCGAACGGACACGCTGGTGGCATCCATCGCGGTGACCGGCACCGCGAGAAGCGAGGAGGCGACGACGATGCCCAAGAACGTCATCGAGCGTTCGGTCCCGGGTGCGGGTCGGATGAACCCGTCCGAACTGCAGGGAATGTCGGCCCAGTCGAGCACCGCACTGCGAGGGATGGACGGATACGTCCAGTGGGTGCATTCCTACGTGGCCGACGACCGGTTGTTCTGCGTGTACAACGCCGAGGACGAAGAGATCATCCGTGAGCACGCGCGTCGCGGCGGGTTGCTCTGCGACCACATCCGGCAGGTCAGGGCGGTCATCGACCCGGTCACGGGCGAGCAGTAGTCCGGAGATGACCATGACCATCCTGGCCGCGAAGAACCTCGACACGCCAGACGAGACCCGCCGGTTCGAACACGGCGAGATCGGGGTCGTCACCGTCGCTGGGGTCACGGTGGGTCGGGCTGTGTTCGAGCCCGGCTGGCGTTGGTCCACCGACGTGCGACCGCTCGCCGGCACCGACTCGTGCCAGGTGGGGCACACCGGTTACGTCATCTCCGGCCGGTTGTGCGTACGCATGGACGACGGCACCGAGGCTGTCGCCGGCCCGGGTGCCGTCTTCGTCATCTCGCCGGGCCATGACGGATGGGTGATGGGTGACGAGCCGTGCGTGATGCTCGACTGGTCGGGCAGCACCGATTACGCGCGGCCCGCGATCGATGCGTCCGGACGGTCGCTACCGTGACCCGGTGCCCAGGCGACGACGTGATCCACGGCAGGCCGTCTTCCTGACACCAGCCAGCATGCGCTGGGTGCTGCGGCACCGGGCGTGGACGCCGTGGTATCTCGTCCGGTACTGGCGGCTCCTGCGGTTGCTGGTTCGACACCGCGACGTCGTCACCGAGGGCATGGTGTTCCTGGGCCGGCGGGTGGAGGTCACGGCCCGTCCGGGCTACGGGCGGGTGGTGCTCGGTAGGTGGGTCCACGTCGGGGACGAGACCCGGCTGCGCGCCCACGAGGGAACGCTCCGGGTCGGCGACAAGGTGGTCTTCGGCCGTGACGTCACGGTCAACTGCTATCTCGACGTCGAGATCGGCGCCCGGACGCTGGTCGCCGACTCCGTCTACATCACCGACTTCGACCACCGCTTCGATGACCCCGACCTGCCGATCAAGGACCAGGGCATCGTCAAGTCTCCGGTCCGAATCGGGCCGGACTGCTGGCTCGGTGTCCGCGTCACTGTCCTGCGCGGCTCGGTGGTCGGACGTGGCTGCGTGGTGGCAGCGCATGCCGTCGTCCGCGGTGACATACCCGACCAGTCCGTTGCCGCTGGGGTACCGGCGCGGGTTCGCAAGAGTCGAGGGCGGAAGGTCGTGACGGCGCCTCGGTCGACCATCTCGCCGCCGTAGCCGGGTCACCGCCGGACCGCGACGAGCCGCAGGTCGAGGCTGGCGTCGACGTCGTCGCCGGACAAGATGAAGTCGTCCGCCGTCACGGCGGCGACGAAGGCGGCGAGATCTGCGGGCCGCCCGTCCGGCTCGGTGGCCAACTGAGCGTCGACGAGATCGCCATGCACAGCCTCGAAGGCCGCGATCCGGCCACCGTGGCCAAGGCCATCCAGTGTCTCGATTCGGAACGGGCCGGCGCCGACCAGAGTCTTGAGGTCGGTCGCATCGAGTTCGTGAGCGTGGAACGGATTGCCCGGCGGGAACGTCAAGCGGTTCGGCGTCGTGAGCGCGAGCCGGCCACCGGGCCGCAACACGCGTGCGCACTCGTCGAGGAACGCGCGTTGGTCCCTGAGGTGCTCGATTGTCTGCAGGCTCAGCATCACGTCGAAGGAGCCGGCTGCGAACGGCAGCGCGACCA
>JBOGDU010000316.1:0-10732 GCA_050743145.1 Jiangellaceae bacterium
GGGTGCACCGGAGCCCGCACACCAGGCCCATGATGACGCGGCGCGCCGGGTCGCGTCCCGAGCGGCACGGGGTGCGACGAGGTCGGGCCCGGCCCGCCCAGTAGACAACGGTCCGCGGACCGCATCCGGCGGTGCGCGGACCGGTCCGAAGGGCGAGGCCGGGCCGCGTCCGTTCGTGATCCGGGGCTCCATCCCGGCGGGCTGGGTCCGCCGGGACGCCGATCGTGCCGTCCCGGGCACCGGGCACGCCTACCGCACGTTGTACGGTCACGCGAGCACCCGCGTACGACGCGTGTGCACCTGACCGGTACCTGGACGGAGAGCGCTGCCCGTGAAGGCTCTCGCCCGCGTCGTCGCGGCCGTGGCTACGGGTGCGGCGTTGATCCTGGCCTTCCCGCCGTACGACCTGTGGTTCGTGGCGGTCGTGGTCTCGGCCGGGTTCGCCCTGCTGGTGCGAGGACGATCGGTCCGCGACGCCGCTGCCCTCGGCCTGTGCACCGGGATCGGCTTCTTCGTTCCCTTCCTGCCATGGATCGGCCAGGAGGTGGGCCCGGTTCCGTGGTTGCTGCTCGCCGGGTTGCAGGCGTTGTTCTTTGCGCCGCTGGGCATGGTGGTCATGCTCGTGCAGCGGCTTCCGGGCTGGCCGCTGTGGACCGCCGCCGCGTGGGTGGCGCAGGAGGCTCTCCGTGGGCGGGTACCGTACGGCGGGCTCACCTGGGGCAAGCTGGCCTTCTCCCAGACCGACGGCACGATGCTCGGTGTGGCCTCCGTCGGCGGGTCGCCGCTCGTCACGTTCGCAGTGGCACTGGCCGGCGGCCTGCTCGCGTGGGCCGTTGTGGATCGGCGAACCGTGGCCCGGGTCGCCGCGGCGGCCGCAGCCGCCGGCGTCGTCGCCGTCGGTGCTGTGGTTCCGGCATCGCAGCCCGACGGTCCGACCGTCACGGTCGCGGTCGTCCAGGGCAACGTCGGCGAACTCGGCTTCGGCTTCAACGACGAGCGTCGGGAGATCACCCGCAACAACGCCGAGGTCACGACACGGCTGGCCGATGACGTGGCCGCCGGCCGCGAGACGCAGCCCGACCTGGTGGTCTGGCCCGAGAACTCCGTCGACATCAATCCCTATGCGGACGCGCAGACCCGTGCCGAGGTGAGCCGTGCCGTCGATGCCATTGCCGCGCCGACCCTGATCGGGGCACTCGTGCCGACGCCCGACGGTCGCAACGTCGAGAACACCTCGATCGTCTGGCAGCCCGGCACCGGCGCCGGCCAGACCTACGTCAAGCGACACCCCATGCCGTTCGGCGAGTACATCCCGTTCCGCAGCATCGCGCGCAGGATCACGCCTGCGGTCGACGAGCAGCCGCGCGACTTCGTCGCCGGCGACCAGGTCGGGCTTCTCGAGATGGGGCCCGCCGACGTCGGCGTCGTCATCTGCTTCGAGGTCGCGTTCGACAATCTGGTCCGCGACGTCGTCCGCGCGGGCGGTGACCTGGTCGCGGTCCAGACGAACAACGCCACGTTCGGATTCACCCCGATGACCGAGCAGCAACTGGCCATGGCCCGGTTCCGGGCGGTCGAGCACGGGCGCACCGTGCTGGTGGCCGCGCTGGCAGGAGTGAGCGCGATCGTCGGCCCGGACGGCACGGTGGGGGAGCGGGCAGAGCTCTACACCCAGGACGTCCTCGTGGCCGACGTCGGTCTGTCCGACGAGCGGACCGCGGCGACCACGATCGGCGAGTGGCCGGAGTGGATCCTGGTGTGGGCGGCGGTCGGGACCGCAGGGCTGGCCGTCCTCAGGTCGAGGCGCAGAATCGGATGCCAGGATGCCGGGACGCCGGCGCCGGCGATAACCGCGGACACTCGATGATCGAGCAGCCTCCGATCGGGCAGGTGCTCGTCGTGATCCCCACCTACGACGAGGCCCTGACGATCCGCACGGCCGTCGGCGGTGTACGCGTGACGGTGCCGGAGGCCGACATCCTGGTGGTCGACGACGGATCCCCCGACGGCACCGGCGCGATCGCCGACGCCCTCGCTGCGTGCGACGGTCACGTGCACGTCATCCATCGGGCCCGCAAGGAAGGTCTCGGGGCCGCGTATGTGGCGGGCTTCCGGTGGGGCCTGGGCCGGGGATACGGCACCGTGGTCGAGATGGACGCCGACGGGTCGCACCGGCCGGACGAGCTTCCGGGGCTGCTTTCCGCACTGGTGGGCGCCGACCTGGTGCTCGGCTCGAGATACGTCCCCGGCGGGCGGGTTGTCAACTGGCCACGGCGGCGGGAGGTGCTCTCGCGGGGCGGGAACCTCTACACACGGCTCGCGCTCGGTGTCCCGCTGCGGGACGTGACAGGCGGCTACCGCGCCTACCGAGCAGGCGCACTGCGGCGCCTTGGCCTCGACGACGTCGCGTCGCAGGGATACTGCTTCCAGGTCGATCTGGCCTGGAGGGCCGTCCGGGCCGGGATGCGGATCGTCGAGGTCCCCATCACATTTGTCGAACGGGTCGAGGGCACATCGAAGATGAGCGGAGCGATCGTGCGCGAGGCGTTGTGGCAGGTGACCCGCTGGGGCGTGGCCCGTCGGGCCGAGCAGGTCCGACGGGCGGTGCTGCGCCGATGAGAGCGCCGTTCGCGGTGCGCCTCGCCGTCGCCATCTACGCCGTGGCCGAGGTGGCGTTGCTCGTGCTGGTGGCGCGCTGGCTCGGCGGGTGGCCGACGTTCCTTCTCGTCCTGGCGACGAGCCTGCTGGGTGGATGGATCATCCTGACGGCGGGGGTGCGTGCGTTCGGCAGCCTCGACGAGGCCGTCCGGGCCGGGCGGGCCCCGGACGCACGCCTGGCCGACGCCGGCCTGGTCATGACCGGTGGGTTGCTGCTGGTGCTGCCCGGGTTCTTGACCGACATCGCGGGAGCGCTGATGGTGCTGCCGGTGACCCGTCCCTTGGCACGTCGCGCGTTGCGCAGCACCGGGCTCGGGGCGCGCCGTCCGCACGTCGGACACGGGCCGGTGATTCGCGGAGAGGTCGTCGATCCCGCAGACGACGCTCGACACGGCGGGGCGGCGGACGGCCCGGGCCCGCCGGACGGCGGTCGACCCCGTCCACCGATCCCGCCACCGGGTTGAGACAAGGAGGCGGGCCGGGTCGCCGGGGGGAGCGACACGGCCCGCTTCGGAGCCGAGGGAGGCAGGAGTGGCCTGCTACCGACGGCGGTCAGGCGGTCTTCTTGCGTCCGCGGCCGGCGGCTGCCAGGTGGGTGCCGCCCGGGAGCAGACCGGCCCGCAGAAGCTCGAGGCGCTCGTCGAGCAGCACCTCCAGGTCCTCGACGGAGCGGCGCTCGAGCAGCATGTCCCAGTGGGTGCGTGCCGGCTTGCCCGGCTTCTCGTCGGGACGGTCGGTCGCGACCTGCAGTGCCTGAGCGCCGCAGCGGGGGCAGTCCCAGAGCGCCGGCACCTCGGCCTCGACGGAGAAGGTCATCTCGAACCGGTGACCGTGCGAGCAGTCGTACGAAACGATCTGGCGGTCCGCGAACTCGACGCCGCGCTCGTCCTCGTAGCTGGTGGCGCCAAGGCGCGAGCCACGGAGGGTGGAACGCTCGGCCATCGTATGAGCCCTTCCGGGGACCGTAGTCCCCACGATCGTGGGTCGATCTCGGTGTTCCCGCGGATACCGGTCGGGCAAACCACGGGGTGAACACTCACAGAACGTCCTGGCCGCATCTGTTGTTCCGGGTCGCATGTGGTATGAGGGCGGCGCCGACGTGACGTCGCTCACGCACGAGGACGAGGGTGGCGTTCCGGTAAGAGCCGGTCACCGAGCGAGAGAGAGCCCGGCTGCCGGGACCGTATCCGTACACTCGCGGTCCGGGAACCACGACGCGCGGGCGGAGTCCGCGCACGCGGATTTGGCGAAGCGGCGACGTGGAGGTCGGATGACGGTCCGGCAGATCCGACTCTACGGGGACCCGGTGCTCCTCACCGTCGCGGCCGAGGTCACCGAGTTCGGCGATGCCACCCGCTCGCTTGCGGCCGACCTCCTGGACACGGTCCTGCTGCCTGGCCGGGCGGGCCTGGCGGCGCCCCAGATCGGCGTCTCGCATCGGGCGTTCTCGTACAACGTCGACGAGCAGGTCGGCGTCGTGTTCAACCCCGTCGTCGTCGCCCGTGATGGCGAACAGACCGGCGACGAGGGGTGCCTGTCGGTACCGGAGCTGTGGTACCCGACGCGGCGGTCGTTCCACGTCGTGGTCGAAGGGCTCGATGCGGACGGCGACCCGGTCCGGCTCGAGGGCGAGGAACTGATGGCGCGCTGTCTCGAGCACGAGGTCGACCACCTCGACGGCGTCGTATACCTGCGCCGACTCGAGCGCGACACCCGACGAGCGGCGATGCGTGCCGTCCGCGAGAGCGAATGGTTCAACCGCTGAACGGGAGCGGTGCCCACGCCTCCCGGCGGCGAGTTCGACTTGCCAGGCTACGCCGCGACGGTCAGGTGCGGGCGCACCCGGCGGATGCCCATCGGTGTGACCACGTAGGTGCCGTGGCAGACCAGCCCGGCCATCCTGGCCGTGCCGGCGAACGCGTCGTGCCAGGCCAGGTCGCCGCCCTGCGTGCTCGGGTGGCCCTGGCGCGCGACGGCCAGCAGTACGCCCGGGTAGCCACCGTCCGCGAGATGCCGCAGAAGGGGACCGAGAGCCTGCACCCGGGCGTACTGCGGGGGGTCGTGCGGAACATCGTCGACGGCGACGGCCTTCTCGGCGCGGGCATCGACATCGGTGATCACGACCAGCAGTGAGCCAGCGCGCAGCTCGCCCGCTCGCACGATGCAGGACAGGTACCGGATGGCGTCGGCCTCACGGTCGAGGCGGGTCGTGGCGTCCATGGCCACGATGCTGCCGGCATGTGGCTGTGGATCGCGGGCGCCGTCCACAGCCGGATCGTGGTATGGCCGCTGGTTATCCAGCGTCGGGCTACGTGAACACGTCGATGAGTTCGAGGATCGCGGCGGCAGCCGTGGCGGGATCGGTGAGCATCGACAGGTGGTGACCACGCCGTTCGAGCACCGGCCAGCCCCGACGGCGAGCCTCCGCCGCGTCGTCCTCGTATGCCTCGCTGAGCAGCAGGTATCCGCTCGGCCCGTTCCACACGGAGGCCGGCGTCGCCTCGTCGAAGTACGCCAGCGGCAGGTGGGGCAGCTCGGCGACGAACCGGCTGCGCACATCCGGATCGGGCAACAACTCCACAACGGCGCCGGCCTCGAACCACTCGTCCCAGGGCGGGAGCACGCCGCCGCGGGTCAGCCTGCGCAGGTGGTCGGCCAGGTCGTCGGGGGCACGGTCGAACCAGCTCACGCCGGGCTGGGGGAGAAGGGAGTCGACGTAGACCAACCCTCGAACCCGTGCCGCCGTCAGGTCTGCGATTCCGGGCAGCAGCGGCCCGGCACCGCTGTGCCCGACCAGCGTCACGGGATCTTCCGACCGCGCCGCGTCGACGGCGTCGCCCACGGCCCGCTGGACGGCCGGGAGCACCGGCGGGTCCGCGAGGACGCTGTGGGTGAGGTCGGGTACGACGACGACCTCGCCCTCGTCCCGCAGCACCTCCGCCGCGGCCCGCCAGGTGGCCGGGCCGACAAGAGGGCTGTGGACGAGGGCGAGGGTCACTGCTGCAGTGCCGGCGTGATCAGGCGGGTACCGCCTCCGCGACAGGACCGTCCGCGGTCAGCTCCTCGTGCTTGAGGTTCAGCCCGAACAGGACGATCACTGCGCCCGCGAGGATCATCAGCGCCGCCACCCAGAACGCTTGCGTGGCGCCGTGCGTCTGAGCCGCCGCACCGATGAGCTCCGGATCGAATCTGCCCGCTGCCGCCAGTTGACCGAGCTCCTCGGCCTTGTTCTCCGCAGACTGGACCGCCACCGTGCCGAGCGTGGCCAAGCCCAGCGCACCTCCGATCTGCTGCATGGTGTTGAGCACTGCAGAACCGACACCGGAGTCCTCCCGTGCGACCCGACTCACGGCGGTGAGCGTCAGCGGCACGAAGACCAGACCCATCCCGACCGACAGGACGAGGATCCACGGCAACAGGTCGGCAACGTAGGTGGAATCGACGTCGAGTTGCGTATAGCCCCACATCCCGACTGCGCTGACCAGCGCACCCGTCCCGGCGATCCAGCGCGGGTCGACCCGCGATGCGAGCGCCGACGCGGTCTGGGCCGCCATGATGAGGCCAACAGTGAACGGCAGGAACGCGACACCGGCCTTGAGTGGGCTGTAGCCGAGGACCTGCTGGACGAAGAGGCTGATGAAGAAGAACATCGAGAAGATCGCCGCGCCCATGATGAGCATGGACACGAAGCTCACCGCTCGAGTGCGGTCGGCGAGGATCCGCATCGGCAGCAGCGGGTGTTCCATGCGGGACTCGACGGCGATGAAGAGCAGCAGCAACGCCACGCCGAGTGTCAGCGTGACAATCGTGGTCGGTGCGGTCCACTCGTGCGACGCAGCGTGGGTCAGGCCGTAGACCACGGAGACCAGGCCGGCGGTGCCGACCGCGGCCCCGGCGAAGTCGAACTCGCCGTGCTGCCGGGGCGACTCGCCCAGGAAACGCCGGACCAGCACGAGCAGGAGGATGCCGATCGGGATGTTGATGAACAGCGTCCACCGCCACGACACCTCGGTGAGCGAGCCGCCAACTATCAGGCCGATCGCAGCGCCCATACCGGACATCGCCGCATAGACCGCCATGGCGCGGTTGCGTGGCGGCCCGGACGGGAAGGTGGTCGTGATCAGCGCCAGGGCGGTGGGGGAGGCGATCGCAGCACCGACGCCCTGCAGCGCACGGGCGATCAACAGTGTCGCCTCGCCCTGGGCGATCCCGCCGAGGAATGAGGCGACCGTGAACAACGCAATGCCCACCATGAAGATGCGGCGCCTGCCCAGCAGGTCGCCGAGACGGCCACCGAGCAACAGCAGGCCGCCAAAGGCGAGAACGTAGGCGTTGACCACCCAGGACAGGTTGGCGTCGGAGAAGCCCAGGTCGGCCTGTATCGACGGCAGGGCGATGTTGACGACCGAGGCGTCGAGCACGATCATCAGCTGGGCTGCGCTGATGATCGCCAGCGCGATACCCAGATGTCGATGGCCGTGGTCGTTCTCGGCCGGCTTTGGCTGCGGCGCGGTCGCGTCGACAGCGGTCGTGTCGTGGGACATCACAGCTCTCTTTCTGGATGTGTCGTGGTTCGGCGCGAGACCGGTTCGGTGCGGTGCGCCGCGGGGAGCAGGACCCCGTCGATGATGCGGGCGATGAAGTCGTCGTCGACTGATCCGCCCATGATGAGCCGCCGGTGCAAGACCATGCCCGGCAGGACGTCGAACAGCAACCGAATATCGACGCCGGACTCGATCTCGCCGCGCTTTCTGGCCCGCTCGAAGGCCGCGTCCAGCACGTCGATACGCGGCGCCAGGAAGCGCTCGCGGAATGCCCGCTCGAACTCGGCGTCGTGCTGCATGGCCGTCATCAAACCGGCCAGCACCGACAGCGGAACGTCGTCGGTGAAGCCGCCGGCGCTACATGCGATGGCCATCAGGTCGCCGCGCAGCGATCCGGAGTCGACGTCGACCGGCTCCGGACACCGCTTCCCCCGGGCGACGGCATCGACGACGAGTTCGGCCTTCCCCCGCCACCGCCGGTACAGGGTCGCCTTGCTGGCGTGGGCCTCGGCGGCGACCGCGTCGAGTGTGAGACGGTCGTAGCCGACATCGACGAGCAGGCGGACGGTGGCGTCGAGGATCTGCTCCTCGCGCTCACCCTCGACCCGTGGTCGGGTACGCAGCGCGGCGGCGACGGCGCGCACGTCGGCCTCCTGATGTGTCCGGTGGGATGAAACGAAACCGTTTCGTTTCATCGACACGATAGCGACCTGTCGAGGAGCCGCCAACCCCTTTTTTGCGATCTCCTGTATGCCCTCGGCGAACACACCCGTCTGCTCAGGGTCGGACGGGCGACGCCCGGCCGGAGCCGCGGCATCCGTGATCGCCGACCCGACGAGCGTTTCCGCGCGGCGGTGGAGCGGTCGTGAACGAAACGCGCAGTAGGTCTGTCTAGCCCGCGACGTGCTCCCGATATGCCTCGACGACGTCCCTGACGACCTCGTCCCCCGGGCGGGCCCAGAGGTCGGCATTGAAGATCTCGACCTCGATCGGGCCGTCGTAGCCGGCGCGATCGACACAGGAGCGAAGATGCCGGTGGTCGATGGGACCGCGACCCGGAAGGGTTCGCCCGAGCAGGGGGTCGGGCAACGGAACGAGCTGGTCGCTGACATGGAACCCGCAGATGCGTCCAGCCGCGGCCGCGATCGACTCCTCGACGGCCGGATCCCACCAGACGTGGAACTCGTCGACGACCACACCGACCGTGTCGGCGGGGTACGGCGAGGCGAGCTCGAGCGCCTGGCGCAGGGTCGACAGGACCGAGCGGTCTGCGCACTGCATCGGGTGCAGCGGCTCGAGACCGAGCCGCACACCGGCGTCCTGTGCGACCGGTACCAGCACCTCGAGCGCCGTCGCGACGCGTCGGCGGGCACCTCGAAGATCGGTGCCGACGACACCTCCGACCACGAGCACGAGCGTCTCGGCGTCCAGGCGCGCGGCCTCGTCGATGGCGACCCGGGTGTCGGCGATGCCGTCACCGCCCGGGCCATCCGGTCCCATGCCGGTGAAGAAGCCGCCACGGCACAGTGACGAGACGCGCAGGCCGCTGTCCCGCACCAGCCGCGCGGCGCGGTCGACGCCGACCTCGGCCACCTTGTCGCGCCACAGGCCGATCCATCCGATTCCCGCCCGGGCGCAACCCGCGACAGCGTCGGCCACCGACCAGGGTTGCGTGGTGATCTGGTTCAGGCTCATCCGGTCCATCACAACGCCTCCAACAGCAGGCCGGTCGCGGAACCGAGCAGGACCAGCAGGACGAGGCGGTCGAACCACGCCTGGTTCAGCCGCCGCCCGAGCCGTTGTCCGACCGGCAGCATGGCGATGACGAGCGCACATGCCAGGCCCGCCTGCCACAGCCGGTCGTCGGCGAGAGCACCGAGCCCGAGCAGTGTCACCGCCTGCGACAGTGACGCAAGCTGAAGCATGAGCGACGTCGTGAGGACGAACCCGTCGCGGGACAGGCGGAGAGCGTTCGTCCATGTTCCGACGACGGCCGCCGACAGGCCGGTCGCACCCTGCAACGTGCCGCCGACGAGACCCACCGGCGCGGCGCCGATCCTCGCCACGGCCGGGCGCAGCCGCCAGTCGGGCCGTCGGAGCCGTACGACGATCATGGTGAGGACGAGCAGGACGAGGACTGCGGCCAGGATCCGCTCGTCGACGGTTACCAGGATGTACGCACCGGCGATACCGCCCACCGTGGCCGTGGCCGCGAGAACCGCCAGCCAGGGGTTCTCCGACCTCGCCTGCCGGTTGGTCCATGCCAGCCACCCGTTCCCTACGACGGTCGGCAGTGCGAGTACGGCCACCGCGTGCTCGACGCCGACCACCGGCGTGAGCACGGGCAGGACGACCGGCGGCAGACCCAGCCCGGTGACCCCCTTGAGCAGCGAGCCGGCGACGAAGGCGGCGACGACGGCCACGAGAACGGCACTGTCAACCATCGATGCCGGCCGCGGCGAGCAGCGGGCGCATCCGCGCCACCGCGAGGTCCGGGTCAGGCAGTGCGCCGGCGGCGTCGGCGAGACGCAGCACGTCGGCGAGATGAACGATCGATCGAGCCGACTCCAGTCCGCCGACCATCCGCAGGTGCCGCTGATGGCCCGCGAGGTAGGCCAGGAAGACGATCCCGACCTTGTAGTGCGGCGTCGGTGTGCGGAAGATCTCCCGGGCGAGCGGAACGGTGGGGTCGAGCAGTTCGTGAAAGCCGTCGACGTCGCCGCCGTCGAGGCGGGTGAGGGCGGCCGACGCCACCGCGACGGTCGGATCGAAGATGCCCAGCAGGGCCTGGCTGTGGCCGTCCGCGTCACCGGCGATCAGCCGGGGGAACGAGAGGTCGTCGCCGGTGTAGCACGCGACCGAGGACGGCAACTCGCGACGGAACGCGACCTCGATGTCCGCGTCGAGCACCGAGACCTTGACGCCGGACACGACGCGCTGGTGGTCGCGGCACAATGCCGCCAGCTCCCGGGCGGCATACCGCGGGTCGGCATGGCCCCAGTAGCCGGCCAGCGCCGGATCGAACGGCTCACCGAGCCAGTGCAGCAGGATCGGGCCCTCGGCGTCCGACAGCAGCTTGCCGTAGGCACGGTGGTAGTCCGCAGGACCGCGAGCCGCGGCGGCCAGCGCACGGCTGGCCATGACCACGGGGACGGCTCCGGCAGCGGTGACGACCGCGAGCTGCCCGTGCCACGCCCTGACGATGTCGTCGATCGGCGCGGGCCCGAGCGGCAACTGGTCGGTGCCGACACCGGCGCACCAGGCACCCCCCGCCGCGCGGGCCTGCTCGCCGGTCTTGGCGATGAGCTCGCGGGTCGTCGACCAGTCGAGCCCCATGCCGCGCTGCGCGGTGTCCATCGCCTCGGCCACGCCGAGACCGCACGACCACACGTGACGACGGAAGGCCATCGTCGCGTCCCAGTCGAGCACGGTGCGCACGGCGGGGTCGGCGGGGGAGCGGGGGTCGGCGACCACGTGGACGGCCGCATACGCGGTCCGCGAGGTCGGAGCCCGTCCGGCCGGAGCCACCG
>JBOGDU010000317.1:0-6646 GCA_050743145.1 Jiangellaceae bacterium
CGGCACAGAACGGAATCTGTGGATCAGCCTCATTGGCGTCCTTCGGTGCGCCCGACGCCTCGGTGAACAGCTTCTGCACCGTCTCCAGGCCGGCCTGCGACTCCGGAGTGGACAGCGTGCCGGTCCATTCACCGTCTTCCTCGACGGCGAAGTCGCCGCCCGCGTCCCACAGGAAGGCCGCGCCGTCGCGCCAGTCCTGGCCGGGCAGCCAGAAGCCGGAGAAGTTCGGCACGGCAGCGTTGGCCTGCTTGAGCGTGATCGCAGCGTCGACGAACTCCTCCATCGTCGTGGGCACCTCGAGACCGGACGCCTCGAACAGGTCCTTGCGGTAGAAGACGTAGGACGAACCGGCGTAGTAGGGGACGGCCGAGGTCATGCCGTCGGCCGTGCCGGCCTCCACGAAGCTCGGCAGCAGGTCGTCACCGCCGAGTTCGTCCAGCCTGTCGGTCAGGTCGCTGAAGGCGCCGACGGTGGTGAACGTCGGAGCCTGCGTGTTGCCGACCTCGACGACGTCGGGGGTCTCGGTCTCGCTGCCGAGGGACGTGGTGAGCCGCTCGACCAGCCCTTCCCACTCCTGCTCCTCGATGGTGAGCGTCGACCCTGGGTTCTGCTCCTCGAACTCGGTGATGAGCCAGTCACGGATCTCCTGCGGGGTATCCGTTCCGTTGAGCCAGAGCCGGATGTCAGCGGGCTCCGGAGCCGCGGGGGACTCCTCGGCCGACGCCTCTTCGTCCGTCGAGTCGTCGTCCCCACAAGCGGTGAGGGCGAGTGCCGCGGCGATGCCGACAGCAAGGAAGCTAGCTCTCTTCACGTGCGGGTCCTCCCTGTGCGGGGTGCACGTCGGGGCGACGGCACCGGTTTGAGCGCGGACTAGACTGATAGGAAGCTTTCCAGAGCATTGCACTACTGGAAGGTTTCCTACTAGTCACTCTCCGTCACAATCCGGTAACGACCCGACGCCTTGCCCTGAGTCCACCGGGGCTGCGGGGCAGGTGCGCGCGACGCGACGGTTCCCGTTCACCGGCCGACGTCGCGAGCTTCCCGTCCACAAGGCCAACGCAGCGCCGCTCTCCGTCCACAGGGCCGACCGGGCTCGATGCCGACCCGGGCAGCGTCCCCGACGCTGTCGCCCATGGCTCGGCAGATCAGCGACCTACCGCCAGACGTGTGCGATGTCCTTCGCACCGGCGATGGGGTCATCGACGTCCGCCGTGCCCGGGCAGTCGGTCTCGGCGAAGGGCGGATCCGACGGCTGGTCGCAGCCGGAGACCTGACTCGGGTCGCAGCCGGCCGCTACGCGGCCACCGCGGTGCTCGAAAGTCTCGACGAGTGGCAGAAACATCGCCTGCGCGGGCGGGCGTTCGTCGCGTCATGCGGAGCCGACGCCTACCTGACCGGCTGGTCGGCGGTCGTGACTTGGGGATTACCGACCCTCGGCCGGCCTCCCGACCTGCCGGTGGTCGTCCGGCCGAAGGCGCCGCAGCGGTCGCCGCAGACCACGCCGTACGGCCACGTCCTGGTATCGGAGCTACCGGACAGACACCGCATACGATCCAACCGCCTCGCTGTGGTCAGCCGGTCCTGGGCGGTGACCGACGTCGCGAGGAGCGCACCGCTCGCCCATGCCCTGGTCGTCGCCGACGCCGCCGCACGCGCAGGAGTCGACCTCGACTCCGCCCTCCGGGACATGAGCCGGTGGCCGGACGTGGTCCGGGCTCGGTGGGTGGTCGACCATGCCGATCCCTGCGCCGAGAACCCGCTGGAGACGCTGGGGCGATTCACCTGCCTGGAGTTCGCGTTGCCCATGCCGGTGTCCAACGCCTGGGTGGGAGCTGACGCGCCCGTGTACCGCGTCGACGGCCTGTGGCCATTCCACTGGGCGGCCAGCGAGGGTGACGGCGCCGTCAAGTACGACAACCGCCCCGACGCGTCGGCCATCGTGGCCGCACAGAACGAACGTGAGTGGTACCTGCGCCGCCTCGGCCTGGACTTCGCCCGGTACGGCTGGCAGCTCGCGATGTTCCGGCGCGCCGAGTTGGCGCAACGGTTCACCGCGCTTCTCCGCGACAACCCGCCGCGCCGGGAGCCGATCCGGTGGTGGAAGCACGTACCAGGGGTGGGACCGGTCGATCCGACGTCGGCGGACTGGCCGTCCCCGCTGCCGGTCGACGCCGTGTTGCCGGCGTGATCCGCGCCGACTTCACAAACCAGAGCGCACTTCACCCGGCAGACCGTCGCTCACAGGCGGCAGAACCCCTCGTTCTCGACGCTGCAGCGTGTGAAGTGCGCTGGGTGCTTTGAAGTGCGCCGCAGCCGCGCATGGCCTAGCCGACGGAGGCCGGCTCCGCGAGGAGGACGTCGTCGACGAACCCGCGCGCCCAGGCCAGCAGCTCGACGTCGCGGAGCGGTGTTCCTCCGACGGGTGCGGTCGACGGACGCGGCACCAGGACGGTTCCCACCGCCTCCTTGACCAGCGACCTCGGGTACAGCCGGTCGAGGCGGACCCGTTGCCAGTCCTTGAGCGACACGGGCCCGAACCGCAGGTGCTTGCCCGCCTGCGTGACCTCCCGAAGACCCGTCGAGCGGGCGTGGGCGCGGAACCGGGCGACCTCGAGGAGGTTCTGCGCCGGCCGAGGGGGCTCGCCGTAGCGGTCGTCGAGCTCGTCGCGGATCGCGTCGACGTCGGCGTCGGTGAGCGCCTCGGACAGCCGCCGGTAGGCCTCCAGCCGCAGCCGCTCGCTCGCGACGTACTCGTGCGGCAGGTGCGCGTCGACGGGCAGCTCCACCCGAACCTCGGGGACCGCAGTGCCTGCATCGCCGCGATACTCCGCCACCGCCTCGCCGACGAGGCGGACGTAGAGGTCGAACCCCACGTCGGCGATGTGGCCGGATTGCTCACCGCCCAACAGGTTGCCGGCACCGCGGATCTCCAGGTCCTTCATCGCCACCTGCATGCCGGCGCCGAGGTCCGAGTGAGTGGCGATCGTGGCCAGCCGCTCGTGGGCTTCCTCGGTCATCGGCGTGTCGCGGGAATAGAGGAAGTACGCGTAAGCGCGCTCGCGGCCACGGCCGACCCGACCGCGGAGCTGGTGCAGCTGGGACAGGCCGAGTCGGTCGGGTCGGTCGACGATGAGCGTGTTGGCGTTGGAGATGTCGAGGCCCGTCTCGACGATCGTGGTGCAGACGAGGACGTCGGCCTCGCGCTCCCAGAAACCCTCGATCACCTGCTCGAGGGTGTGCTCGCCCATCTGGCCGTGGGCCGTGGCGACCCGCGCCTCAGGGACGAGCTCGCGCAGCTTGGCCGCCGCCTTCTCGATCGTCTCGACCCGGTTGTGGACGAAGAACACCTGACCGTCGCGCATCAGTTCGCGGCGGATCGCCGCACCGATCTGCTTCTCGTCGTAGGCGCCGACATAGGTGAGGACCGGGTGACGCTCTTCCGGCGGTGTCGTGATCGTCGACATGTCGCGGATCCCGGTGATCGACATCTCCAGCGTTCGCGGAATGGGGGTCGCGGACATGGTGAGGACATCGACGTCGGCCCTCAGGTGCTTGAGCTTTTCCTTGTGCTCGACGCCGAAGCGCTGCTCCTCGTCGACGACCAGCAGGCCGAGGTCTTTGAAGCGGACGTCGCCGGTGAGCAGCCGATGGGTGCCGATGACGACGTCGACGGTGCCGTCGGCAAGCCCGCGCAGGGTGTCGGCCGCCTCGCGGTCGGACTGGAAGCGCGACAGCGCGCGCACGACGACGGGGAACTGCGCGTAACGCTCGGAGAACGTGGCGAAGTGCTGCGACACCAGAAGCGTGGTGGGCACGAGCACACCCACCTGCTTGCCGTCCTGGACCGCCTTGAACGCCGCCCGGACGGCGATCTCGGTCTTTCCGTAGCCGACGTCACCGGCGATCACCCGGTCCATGGGGACCGTTCGCTCCATGTCGCGCTTGACCTCGTCGATGACGGTGAGCTGGTCGGGCGTCTCGACATACGCGAAGGCGTCCTCGAGCTCGCGCTGCCACGGGGTGTCCTGACCGAAGGCAAAGCCCGGCGCCGCCTGGCGGGCGGCGTACAGCTTGATCAGCTCAGCGGCGATCTCGCGGACCGCCTTGCGGGCGCGGCCCTTGCGCCTGGCCCAGTCCGAGCCGCCGATACGGTCCAGCGACGGGGTGTCCCCGCCGACGTACTTCGTCACCTGCTCGAGCTGGTCGGTCGGCACATAGAGGCGGTCGGGCGGCTGGCCCCGGCGACCCGGGGCGTACTCCAGCACCAGGTACTCGCGCATCGCGCCCTGGACGGTGCGGCTGGTCATCTCGACGTAACGGCCGACGCCGTGCTGGTCGTGCACGACGAAGTCGCCCGGCCGGAGCTGCAGCGGGTCGACCTGATTGCGCCGCCGGCTGGGCAGGCGGCGCATGTCCTTGGTGGAGGCGCGCTGGCCGGTGACGTCGTCCTCGGTCAGGACCACCAGACCGGTTGCGGACGCGACGAAGCCGTGCGCGAGCGTGCCCGTCGTCACATGGACCACGCCGGGACCGGGGGGCGCGTCGAGGGCCTCGTCGTACCGCGCGGGGATGTCGGCGTCGCCGAGCAACTCGACGACGCGGTGCGCCGTGCCGTGGCCGCCGGTGACGACGACGGTCCGGTGGCGGTCGCCGAGCCAGCCCTTGAGATCGGCCAGTGCCCGTTGCGTGTCACCGCGATAGGAGTCGGCCGGACGCGCTTCGACGGTGCGGCTCTCGTCCCGCGCGACCACGCCGTCGCGACCGGCCACCGCGCCCGCGAGCTCCTCGTCGGTACCGTACGGGCTCACACTCCACCACGGCAGGCCCAGCCCGATCGCATGGGCGCGGACGTCGGCTAGCGTCCGGTAGGCCGCAGCCCCGAGGTCGATCGGTGCCCGCCCGCCGCCGGCCGCGGCCGCCCAAGACGCCTCCAGGAACTCCTGACTGGTGGCCACGAGGTCGTGGGCCCGGGTGTGGATGCGTTCGGGGTCGCACACCAGGACGTGGGTTCCGGGCGCAAGCAGGTCGAGTAGGAGCTCCATCCGGTCGACGAGCACGGGAGCCAGCGACTCCATCCCCTCGACGGCCACGCCGGACGCGATCTTGTCGAACAGGTCTGCCAGCTCCGGGTGGCGCCGGGCCAGCGCGGCGGCACGTTCACGGACCTCGCCGGTCAGCAGCAACTCGCGGCACGGCGGCGCCCACAGGCCATGCTCGGCCGGCTCCAGCGACCGCTGGTCGGCGACCGTGAACCAGCGGATCTCCTCGACGGTGTCGCCCCAGAAGTCGACCCGCAGCGGGTGTTCCGCCGTCGGCGGGAAGACGTCGACGATCCCGCCCCGGACCGCGAACTCGCCGCGCCGCTCGACCAGGTCGACCCGCGTGTACGCCGCGGCGGCCAGCCGGCCGACCAGGTCGTCGAGGGCCATCTCGTCGCCGGCCCGCACCCGCACCGGTCGGAGATCGGCCAGCCCGGCGACCTGCGGCTGGAGGACGCTGCGGACCGGCGCAACGACGACCTGGAGCGGACCCGTTCCCGGGTCGTCACTCTCGACGGGGTGGACGAGACGGCGCAGTACGGCCAGCCGGCGGCCGACGGTATCGCTGCGCGGCGAGAGTCGCTCGTGCGGGAGCGTCTCCCACGACGGGTACTCGGCGACCGAGTCGGGCGGCAGCAGACAGCGCAGTGCGTCGACGAGGTCTTCGGCTTCGCGCGAGGTCGCAGTGACCGCAAGTACCGGACGCGATCCGCCGCCCGCGTGGTCGGCTACCGCCGCGACCACGAACGGCCGCAGCGGTGGCGGCGCGGTGAGGTCGAGCGCGGTGACGGCACCGGATCGGGCGTGGGCCGCTGCAGAGCGCAGGGCCGGGTCGCCGGAGTCGTCGAGCAAGACGCTGAGCAGACCGGTGAGGCTCATCAGTCCTTCACATGGAGAGTTGGGGGTACGCACGGACGCCCCCGACCGGCGCGGGTAGGGGGTACGACCAGGCTACGCCGCGGGTCAGACACACGGCGTCGGATGCGAGCTCGGGTCCGCCGCAGGGCACCATTACCCCCGTGACCGGACCCGACGCACTCCCGGAGGATCTGGCGGCGTGGCCGACCCACGTGCCTGCGCCGGCAGTGCTCGGGCAGGTGGAGTTGCTGCTCGCCGGCATCGGTCGACCGACCTGGGTGACGGTCGACGTACCGGCATCGGTCCGCGATGCGTCTGTCCAGGCCGGCCACCTCGTGCTCACCGACGAGGAGGGGACACCGCTCGCGGAGGTCGCCGTCGAAAACGCCATGCCCGGCCCGGACGAGGGCTTCGCTCGGGTCGCCGGGTCGGTCCGCGCGTTGCGTCCGTTCCGCGCCGGGCCGTTCCGCGCGCTCCGGCGGCGGCCGGACGAGATCCGCCGAGAGTTGGCCGGAGGCGCTGCGGTAGCGGTCGCACTCGGCCGGCCGCTGACGGTGACCGAGGAGCGGGCGCTTGCTGGCCTGGCAACCGGGCGCGGTGCCCGCCTGCTCGTCCTCCCCTGCGTCGCGGACACCGGCCCGTCGGGACTCCCACCGGAGGTCCTGGTGCGGGCTGTCCGGGCCTCGCTGCCGCGGCTCGCCACGCCGGCCGGGGCCGCCCTGCTGGTGCCGCTGCCGCTGGCGGCGGGA
>JBOGDU010000318.1:0-14433 GCA_050743145.1 Jiangellaceae bacterium
GGACTGTGCCTCCGCCTCACGAAACCAGCAAGGGTGGCCGTCAACGGTAGTCACTCTGTACGTTTTGGACAGTACATGGCCAGAAAGGATATGCAGGTTGTCTACCGTCATCGACGAACTCGACACACGAATCCTGCGCCTGTTCACCGCCGAGCCGAGAGTCGGGGTCCTGGAGGCGTCGCGGCGTCTGGGCGTCGCCCGCGGAACCGTCCAGGCTCGCCTGGACAAGCTGGCGTCCTCGGGCGTGATCCGATCGCTCGCGCCGAGCCTCGACCCGGCGGCCATGGGCTACCGCGTCACGGCTTTCGCGACCCTGGAGATCCGGCAGGGCGGACGCGGGTCCGTGGCCGGGCATCTCGCTCGCATACCCGAGGTCATCGAGGTACACACCATCACCGGACCGGGCGACCTGCTCTGCCGCATCGTCGCCCGGGACAACGACGACCTCCAGCGGGTGATCGACGACCTGGTGAGCGACGCGGACGTGCTGCGGACGTCGACCCTGATCGCCCTGTCGACGGTGGTCGCTCCGCGGGTCATGCCACTCGTCGCGGAAGCCGCGCGAACTTCTTGCACGGACCCCCTTGCCGACCGCGGGGGTCGTGTGGGTTGAATGTACGGCGATGTCCAGCCACGCGTCCCCGAAGTCCGTCGTCTCGATCCTGGTGGCGGCCGCTGTCGTCGGATTCGGCAGCGGTGCGTTCGCCGGCGACGTCGGCGGTGTCGACGGGCAGGACCCGTCCACCGCGGCGACCGCACAGTCCACGCCCAGCGCGGCAGCGTCCGAGACGGCTCCTGCGAGCACGATCACACTGACCGCTGCGCAGTCCAGTGTCGCCGCCAGCGAACGCATCGACATGACGGGCCAGCTTCAGCCTCCGCTCGCCGGGGTCGAACTCAGGGTCGAACGCAGCCTGAACGGCAGCGACTGGGACACCTTCCCCGACGCGGACGACCCGGTGACGGTGACCACGAACGAGAACGGCGAGTTCAGCACGTACGTGCAGACCGGTCGCAGTGGTGAGAACCAGTTCCGTGTCGTCGGCCAGGTCGGCGACGAGTTCCTCGAGTCCGAGCCGGTGGTCGTCACCATCAGCTGAGCCCGGCTCAGCGCAGGCGTCGCGCGACCTCCGCGGCCGCCTCCACCACACGCGGTCCGACGGAGGCCGCGTCCAGCCCGGTCAGCGCGACCACCCCGACGCTTGCCTCGATGCTGGGCACGTCAGGAACCGCCGCTGCGATGCCCTGTGCCCCCTTCTGCAACTCTCCCTCGCTCACGAGGTGGGACAGGTCACCGGCACGGCCGGCGAGAATGGCCCGACCGGCTGCGCCCCTGCGCAGGTCGTGGCGCGACCCGACCCGGTAGGCCACGTGGAAGTCTGTCCACGTCGGTTCGACGACGGCGACCGCCAGCGCCTCGCCGCTGTCGGCGACCGTCAGGTGGGCGGTGGCGCCGACGTCCTCGGCCAGGGCGCGCAGCACCGGCAGTGCGGCATGTCGCAGCAGTGGGTGAACACGAGCCGCCAGCGCAAGGACGCCGAAGCCCAGTGAGAGCCGGCCGCCGTCGGCCCGACGGACGAGCCCGTGCTGTCCCAACGTCGTCGCCAGCCGGTAGACCACGGTTCGGTTGACGCCGAGGGCGAGCGCGGCCTCGCTGACGCTGATGCCGCCGGGCGTCTCGGCCACCAGGCTCAGCAGGCGTACTCCCCGGTCGAGGGTCTGCGAAGTCTCGGCCGCCACGCACTCGATGCTATCCCCGTGATCATGTCGACTACGCCGCCTTCTCCGGCAGCAAAGTCGACATGATCATGGGACTGTGTGATCAGCGCTGGTGCTCTGCGACCTGCTTCTCGTAGGACGTGCGGACCTCGTCCATGTCCAACACGCGCACCTGTCCGATCAGGTCTTCGAGCACGCTGCCGGGCAGAGCGCCCGGCTGGCTGAAAACCGGGATCCCGTCGCGATAGATCACCAGCGTCGGGATCGACATCACGCCGTACATCGCGGACAGCTCACGCTGGTCGTCGGTGTCCACCTTGGCGAAGGTGACGTCGGTGTGCTGCTCGGACGCCTGCTCGAACACCGGCGCAAAGCGCTTGCACGGGCCACACCATTCGGCCCAGAAGTCGATGAAGACGATTCCGTCGGCGACGGTCTCGTCGTGGTTGGTACGCGTCATGGTCACTGTGGCCATGGAATGGATCGCTCCTCGTGTCGGTCTTCATCGACGTCAACGCGCCTGCGGCACCAAGGATTCCATGCGCGGCCCGCAGCCACTGCCTGCATCGCAGACATTGGTACTGCCACAGAGCTTGACCGGTACAGAATGCCCGGCTACTGTAGCGGTACAGAAGCGCTCGCAGAGCAATGGAGCCCCATCGTGGACAGTCTTCCCATCGCCATGATCATCGCCGGCCACGCGGTGTCCCGAGAGGTCACCAGCGCCAGGCCCGACGCGCCTGTCGTGCCCCATGTCGCACCGGCGCCGCGCCGTTCCCACACGTTCCGGGCCCGGACGGTACTCGCCGGCGCGCTCCAGCGCGCGGCCGACGTCGTTGCGCCGGCACAGTGCAGCCCGGCCGGTTGACCGGCATCCTCTACTCCCGGACGGAACGGACCGAGGTCGTGCATTGCCCAGGGTGACGCTGCAGACGGTTGCCGACAGGGTCGGCGTGAGCCGCATGACGGTGTCCAACGCCTTCTCCCGGCCGGACCAGCTCTCGTCCAAGCTGCGCCGGCGGATCCTCGATGCCGCAGCTGAGCTCCGGTACGTGGGGCCCGATCCTGCGGCCCGAGCCCTCGCGCGGGGCGCCACCGGTGCCGTCGGGGTGCTGCTCACCGAGTCGCTGAGGTTCGCGTTCACGGACGAGGTCGCGACGAGCTTCCTCGCCGCCATCGCCGAGGAACTGGCGCCGACCGGCCTGGCGCTGACGCTCCTGACCACCTCGACCGGACAGGACGACGTGGTGCCCGCCCGTGACGTCGCGATGGACGGGGCGCTGGTGTACTCGTGCGAAACCGGGTCGGCGGCGCTGGACTGGCTGATGCGCCGCCGGCTGCCGCTGGTGTTCGTCGACCAGTCGCCGGCGCCGGGGATCCCGAGTGTCAACGTCGAGGACCGGCTCGGCGCCCGGGCGGCCGCCCAGCACCTGATCGACCTCGGTCACCGGCGAGTCGGCATCCTGACGTCGGGCGCCGACGGCCCGTACGGCCTGGTCGCCGACCCGCTCGCCGGGCGGGCAGCGTACCCGCCCAGGCAGCGCATGCTCGGCTGGCTCGACGTGCTCGACCCCGCGGGAATCCGCCCGACGGTCGTCCGTCAGACGCCTTACTCCGAACGCGTGGACGAGGGTGCGCGGCTGCTGCTGGACAACGACGAACCGCCGACCGCGGTGCTCTGCTTCTCCGATGCGATCGCATCCGGGGTCGTCCGTACGGCCGAGGACCTCGGGTTACGCGTCCCCGCGGACCTGTCCGTGGTCGGTTTCGACGACAACCCCCTCGCCGAGCGGATCCGGCCGGGACTGACCACCGTGCGGCAGGACATCGCGGCGAAGGGGAGGGCTGCCGTGGCCGCGCTGACTGCGGCGATCGAGAGTGACCGGGACGGAGCGACGGGTCGGGCGCGGCATGTCCGCCTGCCGACCGAGCTCGTCGTGCGCGAGAGCACCACGGGTCCTCCGACCCGGGTCTGACGACCGAGCGCACGCGCATTTCAGTGGACGCGCGGCACCACGGACTCCGCTCGTGAGGCACGGTCATCGCGGACGCGACCCGCAGCCCAGGCGCCGAGCAGGGCCAGCGCGACCATGACGGCCAGGATCGCCGCGAACACCGACGGGCTGGTCTGGCCACCAGCATCTTGGGCGGAGCCGAAGATGACGCCTGCGATGCCGATGAACGTGATCGAGAACAAGGCGTCGGACAACTGCAGTGAGGCCGAGTTCGCGCCGTGGTCCTCGACCGGCGAAAGGTCGAAGAGCAGGACGCCGACGCTCGCCATCGCCATGCCCATGCCGATGGCGCCGACAACCCAGGCAAGACCCGCGAGGACCACCGGCACGCCCGGAACGAGGACGACGCCGAGCCCGGCGATGCCTGCGGCGACCAGGACTGCCCCGCGCCGGACCAGGCGATCCCGAGGCACGGTGAGGGCGGGCCGCCCCTGGTACCACGAGCCGGTGGCCCAGCCGAGCGCCCCACCTGTCAGCGCCAGCCCCGCCAGTGTCGTCGACAGCCCGCGCTCCTCGACCAGCATCAGCGGCAGGAACGCCTCGGCGCCGAAGAACGCGCCCGCCAGTACGCCGCGCATCGCAACCACCGTCGGCAGGCCGCGCCGGAACACCAGCGTGCCGGCGGGCAGCAGGCGCGGCAGGCTCGGCACCAGCAGGGCCAGCCCGACCAAGCCGAGCCCGACCGCGATCAGGTCGGCGCGCATGCCCGCCACCTGCAGCATGCCCATGCCGACCGCCGCGGCCAGCGCGAGACGCTTGCGCCCACGCCGCATCGCCGGGCCAGCCGGTGGCGGGCCGTCGTATGCGGTCACCGACGGCAACGCGATCACTACCGGCAGGACGGCCAGCGGCGCGATGCCCAGGAAGACCAGCCGCCAGCTCACATGGTCGGCCAGGGTGCCCGCAACGAGCGGTCCGACGATGGACGGCACCACCCAGGCCGCCGACAGCGCCGCGAAGATGCGTGGCCGCAGCTCCTCGTGGTACGCACGCCCCACCAGGACGTAGATCGCGACGATGACGATGCCGCCGCCGAGGCCCTGGATGGCGCGCCCCACGACGAACGGCCACATCGACTGTGCGACACCGGCGAGGAGCAGGCCCGCGGAGAACAGCGCGGTGCCGCTGAGCAGGGGCAGGCGCGGACCCCGACGGTCGCAGATCTCGCCGGCCCACACCATGCCGAACAGGCTGGTCGTGAAGTAGGAGGAGAACGCGAGCGCGTAGAGCGGCATGCCGTCGAGCGCCGGTACCGCCTTGGGCATCGCCGTCGCGACGGCCATCGCCTCGAATGCGATGAAGACGACCGTCACGACGATTCCGACGGTCAGCCGCCGGTACCGCAAGCTCAGGATGCTTGTCGTGCCGATGTCGCCGACGCCCCGTTCCACTGGCACCAGTCAACCCTACAAACGCTGCTTTCCCGTCTTTCCGTCAGAATCGTCACGATCGGTCCACGCGACGGCTTCCGTACACTCGGACCCGTGACCACCCAGCCCAGCCCCGGCACCCAGACCGTCGAGGACACGCGGACCCGGCCCAGCACCGACGACGGCGACCACGAGCGGTTCTCGCACTACGTGCCGAAGGACAAGCTCACCGACGCGATGGTCAACGGCCAGCCGGTCATCGCCCTGTGCGGCAAGGTGTGGGTGCCCAGCCGCGACCCGCAGCGCTTCCCCGTCTGCCCGGAGTGCAAGAAGATCTGGGAGAGGCTGCGCAAGGGCGACGACGAAGGCGCCGACTGACCGACCCGGCCATCGGGCCGCTCGGCGGCCGGTCAGTTGAGCGACGGGTCGGGCGGGAAGGTCGCCATCAGGGCCAACGGCCCCTCCTGACGGCGCAGGACGACCTGCCAGAGCAGCGGCGCGTCGTCGCGGAAGGCGTCCTCGGTCTCGGCGTCGACGACGTACCACGACCCCTCGGCGATCTCGGCCTCCAGCTGGTCGGGCGACCACCCCGCGTATCCCGCGAATACCCGCATCGCGACCACGCCCGGTTGGACCACCTCGGGAGGTGCGTCCAGGTCGACGACGCCGACTCGGCCGCTGACCCGGCGCACGCCGAGCGGCTCGGTGCCGTCGACGAGCGCGACCAGGCCGAGCGCACTGTCGAGGCTGACCGGACCACCCTGGAAGATGACGCCAGGCTCGGTCACCACGGGTTGCCAGCTCGGCAGGATGTCGGTGACCGGGACCTCGGTGGGCCGGTTGACGACGACGCCGAGAGCTCCGTCGTCGTCGTGAGACAGCATGAGGATCACGGCCCGGTCGAAGTTCGGGTCGCGCAGCGCAGGCGTCGCCACCAGCAGGCGTCCCGCAAGCGTCTTGGCACCGGTGTTCACCGGTCGGCCCTCCGTCCGTCCTGGCTCGACCCGTCAGGGTCAATGCTGCCGGGTCTCGTGCCTTCGCGGGCAGTGTCGTGTCCAAGACGTGTCCTGGACAGCAGCACGCCGAGTGCGATCCCGGCCAGATCGGCGACGACGTCACCGGGGTCTCCGCTCCGCCCGGGCAGGAGCGCAGCCTGGACGGCCTCGCTCCCGACCGCCTGCACGACCGAGATGACGACGAGCGGCCACACTGGCAGGCCCGCGCGCCGCCCGCTCCATACGACCGCCGCGAAGACGGCCACATGGACCACCGTGTCGAGGTGTGGCACGGCGACGGGGCCGGCCGGCGCATCCGGTGCGTAGAGGACCACCAGTTGCGCGAGGACCGCGACACCGAACAGCAGCCTGGCTGTCACGCCGCCGGGAAGAACGTCACGGGCCCGACCACGCGCAGGCCCACCGAGTCGCCGATCTCCACCCCCGCAGGCAGTCCCTGGCACCGGGCGGCGACCGGTACCGGACCGCCGGATGCCGACACCGAGACCCGCACCACGGCGTCGTGTCCGTAGAAGACGGTGCCGGTCACCGTTCCGACGACGCCGTTCGCCGGGTCGTCCAGCACGACCTGCTCGGGCCGCACCACCACCCGGCCAGGCCCCAGGGCGCCGGTCTGGTGAAGCTCCAGCCGTCCCAGCGGGCTGTCGGCACCGGTGGCCGTGGCCACCGCGTCGAGGACGACCGCGTCGCCGACGAACGTCGCCACGCGGAGGTCGGACGGTGCGGTGTACAGCTCTCCCGGCGGTGCGGCCTGAGCGATCCGACCCGCCGCCATGACGGCGACCAGGTCGGCCATGGACAGCGCCTCCTCCTGGTCGTGTGTCACGAGAACGGCGGTGGCGCCGGCGGTACGCAACGCGGTGCGGACGTCCTCGCGGACCGAGGCGCGGAGCCCGGTGTCCAGGGCGCTGAACGGTTCGTCGAGCAGAACCAGCGCCGGGTCGGGGGCCAGCGCGCGGGCCAGGGCCACCCGCTGCTGCTGACCGCCGGAGAGCTCGTGCGGCATCCGGTCGCCGTACCCGACCAGCCCGACCAGCTCGAGCAGCTCGGCGACCCGGCCTGCGCGTCGGGCGGACCGGGGCAACCCGAACCCCACGTTGCCTGCCACGCTCAGGTGAGGGAACAGGGCGCCCTCCTGGGGCACGACGCCGACCCGGCGCCGCTCCGGCGGCACGTGGACGCCGCGACCTGCCACCGTCGCGCCGTCCACCGTGACCGCCCCGCCATCGGCGACCTCGAACCCGGCCACCACCCGTAACAGCGTGGTCTTGCCGCAGCCCGAAGGTCCCAGCACGGCCGCGAGCGAGCCTGCGGGGACGTCGAGGTCGAGCCCACGGAGCACCCGTTCGCTGCCGAAGGACTTCTCCAGCCCTCGCACGACCAGCTCGCTCACGACCGACCTCCGTGGGCATCCAGTGTGACCGACCTGCGCCGATGGCCGAGTACGAAGGTCGGCAACGCCGCCAGCAGCACCAACAGCGTCGCGTACGGGGCTGCGGCAGCGTACGCCGCCACCTCGGTTTCGGCCCACAGCTCGGTCGCGAGCGTCTCCAGGCCCGTGGGTCGCAACAGCAACGTGGCCGGCAGCTCCTTCATGCAGGTCAGGAAGACCAGCGCGGCACCGGCCGCCACACCGGGACCGGCGAGCGGCAGCGTGATGTCGCGAAGCACGCGGCCCGGGCTACGGCCCAGTGACCGGGCCACCTCCTCGAGAACAGGCGGCGACTGCGCCGCCGACGCCCGTACGGCGCCCACAGCCGCAGGCAGGAAGAGCACGGCGTAAGCGAGCACGAGCAGCGGCGTGCGCTGATAGATCGGGTAGGCGTAGCGAACGCCGAAGAACACCAGCGACAGCCCCACGACGATGCCGGGCAGGGCGTGGCCCGCATAGGACGCCTGCTCGAGCGCCCGCACCGTCCGCGACCGGTAGCGCGCTGCCAGCACGCCGACGGGGACGGCAAGCGCAGTGGTGAGCAGCGCACCCAGAGCCGACACCGCGATCGTCGAGACGGCCGCACCCCCGAGGGCCGAGAAGTCGAGTTCGGCCGTGCCGCCCTGGACCAGCCAGTAGGTCAAGCTGCCCAGTGGGAACGCCAGCGCCAGCCCGGCCACCACTGCGGCAAAGGCGAGGCCGGCGGCAGACCCCGCACGGCCGAGAGCGACGGTCCGGGGCTGCCGGGCGGCCCCCGAGCCGATCCTGGCCTGGGTGGCCCGGCCACGGCTTCGACCCTCGGCCCACACGATCGCCAACGTGATGGTCACGAGCACCAAGCCGAGTGCCGCCGCAGCGGTGCCGTCGAAGCTCGACCGGTACGAGGTGTAGATGACCCGAGTGAACACGTCGTAGCGCAGGATGGCGACGGCGCCGAAGTCGGACAGGACGTACAACGCCACCAACAGCGCTCCCACGGCGGCAGCCGGGCGGACCTGGCGCAGTGTCACCGACACGAAAGTGGCCAGCCGCCCCCGGCCCAACGATCGGGCGACCTCCTCGAGGGCGGGGTCCGCACGGTGCAGCATCGCCGCGACCGGCAACAGGACATAGGGGTAGCAGCACAGCGTCAGCACGAGCACCGACCCCACGAACGGCGGGATCCTCGGGAACGCGGCCACCCAGGTGTAGGCGGCAACGTAGGACGGGACGGCCAGCGGCAGGGCAGCCACGACGGCCCACGCGGTCCGGCCGGGGAGCCTGGTGCGCATGGTGAGCCACGCCAGCACGATGCCGATCACCAGGCTGGCCGACGTGACCGTGGCCGCCAGCCCGAGACTGCGGAGGGTGAGGCGGAGCGTCCGCTCCCGCCACAGGGTCTCCACCAGCTCGCCGACCCCGCCGTCGAGGGATCGCACGACGAGGTACACCAGCGGCAGCAGTGCCACCCCTGCGGCGGCGAGCGCAGGGATGACGAGCACTGCCGGCGGACGTTGCCTCCGCACCCGGCTCGTGGCGCCGCCGGTCTCCCGGACGAGGGTCGGCGCGGCCATCAGGTCAGCCCTGCCTCCTCGATCATCTGCAGGGTCACCTCGAGCGTGTCCAGGTCGGACAGGTCGATGTCCGGCGTCTGCAAGGACTCCAGTGGCGGCAGCCCCTCGGCTATCGGAATGCCCTCGACGAGCGGGTACTCCTTCGTGTCGTCGGCGAAGTAGCTTTGCGCATTCCCGCCGAGCAGGTACTCGGCAAACTCGACCGCCTCGTCCGCACGATCGGTCGCCGCGAGGACGCCGATCCCGGCGACGTTCACCAGGGCCCCAGGATCGCCGTCGGGCAGGAACTTCAGGCGGGCCGGAACGGCGTCCAGACCCTCCTCGGCCACCTGCTCATACCAGTAGTAGTGATTGATCAGCCCCATGGCTACGACGCCGTCCTCGGCCGCGTTGAGGATCAGCACGTTGTTGTCGAAGAGCTGGACATCGTTGGCTGCCATGCCCTCGAGCCAGTCGCGGGCTGCGTCCTCGCCCTCGAGCACCCGCATCGCCGTGACGAACGCCTCGAACGACGCGTTGCTCGGCGCCACCCCGACCTTGCCCTTCCACTGCGGGTCGGTGAGCTCGGCGATGCTGTCGGGAACCTCGTCCTCGGTGACCTGGTCGGGGTCGTACACGATGACGCGAGCTCGGCCGCTGGTGCCGATCCAGGTGCCGTCATCCGCTCGGTACCGCGGGTCGACGGTGTCGAGCAAGTCGTCCGGTAGCTCCGCGAGCATCCCCTCCTTGGTCAGAGCGCCGAGCGCGCCGCCGTCCTGGGAGAAGTACACGTCGGCGGGTGTCCGGTCGCCCTCCTCGATGATCTGTGCCGCCAACTGCGCGGTGTTGCCGTAGCGCACCGAGACCTCGATGCCGGTCTCCTCCTCGAAGGCGTCGATGATCGGCTGGACCAGTGCCTCCTGCCGGCCGGAATAGACGACGAGCTTGGACTCGTCGATGCTCTCGCCGGTCTCTTCGGATCCGCCGCAGGCGGCGAGAACGAGCAGGGGCAGGGGCAAGATCGCGGCGCGTAGCCGGCGCTGACGCATCAGGAGTTCTCCAGGGCATGTCTTCCGGACGCCATGCATCGTACTTAGGCATGGCTTACCTCGCCTAGCCCCCCGGCTTCACCGACGACCCATGGCCTGCATTGCATACCCATACGCATCGGCTCACGGGCCGACCCGGAGCCGTACACCATTCGGCTGGACTCAACTCCGGAGCCCGGTTCCGGACCGCCGCCGATGACTTGTCAGGCCGCACGCGGCGCTGGCTTGCAGAAACGGCCCGGCTCGGCCTGACAAGTCGTCCACCGCGCAGCGTCAGACCGCCTGCGCCGGAATCTCGCCGGTCTCCTCGACGTGGCGGCGGACGTCATCGACGCTGCGGTGGACGGCCGCAGCCACCGCCTCGGTGACACCGGGGTGGAACACGCTCGGCACGATGTACGCAGCGTTGAGCTCGTCGTCACTCACCGTGCCAGCGAGCGCGCGGGCGGCGGCCAGTAGCATCTCGTCGGTTATCGTCCGGCTGTGCGCGTCGAGCAGACCCCGGAAGACGCCGGGAAAAGCCAGCACGTTGTTGATCTGGTTCGGGTAGTCGCTGCGGCCGGTCGCGACCACGCTCGCGTGCCGGGCCGCGGCGACCGGATCCACCTCCGGATCGGGGTTGGCCAACGCGAACACCACGGCGTCGTCGGCCATCGTCGCGATGTCGTCGCCGGTGAGGATGTTCGGGCCGGACACCCCGACGAACACGTCCGCGCCGGCGAGGGCGTCGCGCAACGTGCCGGTCACGTGCCGAGGGTTGGTGTGCTCGGTGAACCACGCCGCCGCACCGTGCAGGTCCTCGCGCCCCGCGTGGATCACACCGCTGCGGTCGGCGGCGACGATGTCGCGCACTCCCGCCTCGAGCAATAGCTGAGCGACGGCACGCCCGGCGGCACCCGCTCCCGCCATCGTCACCCTGACCGCACCGATGTCCTTGCCGACCACCTTGAGGGCGTTGTACAGCGCAGCCAGGACGACGATCGCGGTGCCGTGCTGGTCGTCGTGGAAGACGGGGATGTCGAGCAGCTCGCGCAGGCGTACCTCCACCTCGAAGCACCGAGGTGCCGAGATGTCCTCGAGGTTGATACCGGCGAACACCGGTGCTATCGCCCGGACGATCTCGACGATCTGATCGGTGTCCTGCGTGTCCAGGCAGATCGGGAACGCATCGATATCGGCGAACCGCTTGAACAGGGCCGCCTTACCCTCCATGACCGGCAGCGCGGCCATCGCACCGAGATTGCCCAGGCCCAGGACGGCCGAACCGTCGGTGACCACGGCAACGGTGTTGCGCTTGATGGTGAGCCGGCGCGCGTCCTCGGGATTGTCGGCGATCGCGAGGCAGACTCGGGCCACCCCGGGCGTGTAGACGAGCGAAAGGTCGTCGCGGTTGCGGATCGGCACCTTGGACCTGACCTCGAGCTTGCCGCCCAGGTGCACCAGGAAGGTGCGGTCGCTGACCTTCCCGATGACCACCCCGTCGACCGTCCGCAGGGCGTCGACGAGCTCGTCCGCGTGGGTAGTCGACGTGGCTGCACACGTGACGTCGACCTGGATCCGGTCATGTCCCGACCCGGTGACGTCCAGGCCGGTCACCATTCCACCCGCCTTCTCGACCACGGCGGTGAGCTGGCTGACCGCCGTGCCGCCTGCCGGGACCTCGAGGCGCACGGTGATCGAATAGGACACGCTGGGAACGCTGGCCACGGGCCGACTCCTTCGCCGCGATGCGCAGTGGGACGTCACGGATCGTGCCACTCCGTCGCCGCTCCACGGTAGCGCCAGGCCCTACCGTGTCGTCGTGATCGTCGTGGCCGGTGAAGCCCTCGTCGACCTGGTGGCCGAGGACGACGGACGGTTCCGCGCCGTGCCCGGCGGATCCCCGGCCAATGTCGCGGTCGGATTGGCCCGGCTCGGTCAACGGACGCAGATGCTCGTCCGCCTCGGGACCGGACGCTTCGGCCGGATCATCCGCGACCACCTCGCCGGCAACAGCGTGGGGCTCGACCTCGCGGTCGACGCGGCGGAGCCGGCGACGGTCGCCGTCGTCGCTCTCGACGAAGCGGGTCACGCGAGCTACGACTTCTACGTCGACCGGACGGCGGACTGGGGCTGGTCGACGACCGAACTGCCGGCCGCTCTGCCGGCCGGCACCGCCGCACTCTGCACCGGCTCGCTGGCGCTGGCTCTCGAGCCGGGAGCCTCGCTGCTCACCGATCTGATGAGGCGCGAGAGCGCACGAGGCATCAGCGTGGTACTCGACCCGAACCTGCGACCCGCACTCCTCGGCGACCGGACCGCTGCCCGGCGCCGGCTCGAAGCTCAGGTGTCGACCGCCGACGTCGTCAAGGTCAGCGACGAGGATCTGGCCTGGCTGACACCCGGCGAGAGCCCGGCTGACGTGGCCGCACGGTGGCTGGAGCTCGGGCCGACGCTGGTCGTCGTGACCCGAGGCAGCGCAGGTGCGTCGGCCCTGAGCCACGGCGGGGCACGGGTGGATGTCCCTGTGCACTCCGTACAAGTCGTCGACACCGTCGGTGCCGGCGATGCGTTCACGGCCGGCCTGGTCGACGCACTGGGACGCCACGACCTGCTCGGCGGCGGCGCACGCGCCCGCCTCGGCCGGTGCGACAGCGCGACACTGCGCGCCATCCTCGACCACGCCACGCTCGTCGCAGCGCTCACCTGCGCCCGCCGGGGTGCGGACCCGCCGACCGCCGCCGACGTCGACGCGGCCTCGTAAAGCACCGTCCCGGAGGGCCCGTTCGGCCGATACCGTTGACTGGTGACCACGACGCCGGAGGACCCGGCCTGTGCGGTCGCGCAGGGCGCGGCCCCGGCTGACGGCGACCCTCGTCGTCTCGTCGTCGTGTTCGCTTCCTCGGTGGCCACCCACCTGCTCCACTTCGGGCGTCACCTTGGGTACACGACCGTCCTCGTCGATCCGGATGCGGCGCCCTCGCCCGACGCCGGCACGGTCGTCACCGCTGCCGGCGCGGCCGGCATCGACTCGTCGACCGACGTCGTCGTCACCGACCACGACCGCCCGGACCTCGGGCCCGTGCTCCGGGACGTGCTGGCGCAGCCGGCTCGCTGGATCGGGGTGATGGGTTCCCCTCGCCACGCCGGCCCGCACGTCGAGGCCCTGCGAGACCTCGGCGTCGCTCCGGACGAGATCGCCAGGGTGCACCGGCCGATCGGGCTGAACATCGGGTCGCGCACTCCTGCGGAGATCGCCGTCGCCGCGCTGGCGGGACTGCTGGCGGACCGGGCGGGGCGGCCGGGCGGATTCGACTTCGACGCGGCACGACATTCGGGCTAACCTGGACACGTGACAGGTCGGCGCTTTGGCAGCCCCCGGTCGGCGAACGTCCGCCGCCCGGAGGGCATGCACGCCTGACCTTCCGCGCGGACGACCGGCCGGGGGAGGATTCCCCGCCCCGACGCCCCGAAAGGCCGGTCATGTCCGCCACGCCCGTTTCGACCGACGCCATGGTCGCCGCCCTGTCTACTCGCGACCTCACCGACCCCGTCCAGGGTCCGCACGCGATGCAGATCCTGGTCGAGCACGCCGTGCGCGCTCTCACCACGAACGGCGTGAACGTCCGCCTCGACCGCAGTCGCCCGATCGTTCCCGTTCAGGACAACTACGACCTGCTCGGCTACGCCCGGGACGCCGTGGCTCGAGATGCGCGCTACACCCGGTACGTCAGCGACACCTGCGTGCTGCGCAGCCACACGTCGGCAGGTGTCCCGTCCGCGTTGCGACGCCTCGCCAACGACACCGACCCACCTGCCGACGTCCTGCTCGTGTTGCCCGGCATCTGCCACCGCCGCGACGCCATCGACCGCTGGCACACCGGCACGCCGCACCAGTTGGACCTGTGGCTGCTGCGCCGCGGTGGGCGGCGTCTCGACCACACCGATCTCGCCGACATGGTCAAGCGCCTGCTGGCGGCGGTCCTGCCCGGCATGCACTGGAGGTGGACCGCAGCCGAGCACCCGTACACGGTGGGAGGTCGCCAGATCGACGTCATCGACGCCGGCCGGCCGGTCGAGATCGCCGAGTGCGGGCTCGCTGCTCCCCACGTCCTTCGCAACGCAGGCGTCGATGCGGCGCGATGGAGCGGCCTCGCCCTGGGCATGGGGCTCGACCGCGCCCTGATGCTCCGTACCGGAGTGCCCGACATTCGACTCCTGCGCTCGCTGGATCCCAGAGTGTCCGCTCAGATGCTCGACCTCGCGCCGTATCGCTCGGTGTCCGACCTGCCGGCGGCCCGGCGCGACCTGTCGGTGGCCG
>JBOGDU010000319.1:0-6272 GCA_050743145.1 Jiangellaceae bacterium
GCGGTCAGGCTTCCCACTCGGCTTCGACGTCACCGACCGGGACGAGCTTGCGCCTGAGCTCGCCGCGACGGCCGAGGCTCTGCAGGGCTGGCTGACCGACGCCGACCCTGGGGCCGTGGCTGCCCACGTGCGTCGACGCGAGTGGCGGGCGACGCGGCCGGCCCCGATCCGACCGCTGGCACAGACGGCGGCTGTCGCAGACATGGACGCCGACACGGTGCTCGCCCCACGCGGCGCTCTGCACTGGCGCATCGCGGCGGGCACGCCCGGCCGCATCTGCCTGCAGTTGCCCGATCGCACACTTACCGTGCCGTCGGTCTGCGAACCCGCGCTACGGGCCCTGCTCGCGGGCCCGTCCATGCGCGTGGGCGACCTGCCGGGCCTGGAGGGCGACGACCGGCTCACCCTGGCCCGCCGGCTCCTCCGTGAGGCGGTCGCGGTCCCCGCGGAGAAGCTCTGACGGGAGCACGATCCGTCGCACCGGGTCACCCGGATCATGGTTCGTCGCAACGCAGCGGGGAATATCGCCACGCAGAGGAGGAAGCCATGTCGTCCACCCAGATTCTCGTCATCGTTCTCATCGCACTCGTCGTGATCGTGCTGGCCGGCGTCGCCTGGTACCTCGTGCGCCGTCAGCAACTTCAGCGCCGATTCGGCCCGGAGTACGACCGTGCGGTCGCAGAAGGCGACAGCCGCCTGGCCGCCGAGCGCGAACTGCGCGAGCGCGAACGGCGTCATTCCGAGCTCGAGCTCAGCGAGCTCAGCCCCGACGCCCGGGAGCGTTACACGGCGCAATGGGAGAAGATCCAGGTCCGGTTCGTCGACGCACCCGAGAACGCCGTCGGTGCCGCCGACGAACTCGTGACCCAACTCATTGCCGACCGCGGGTACCCGACCGACGACTACGCCGAGCAGTTGGACCACTTGTCGGTCGAGCATGCCCGAACGCTCAGCAACTACCGCGACGCCCACGAGATCAGCCTGCGCAACCGGGAGGGCCAGGCCACGACGGAGCAACTCCGCCAGGCCGTGCTGCATTACCGATCGCTCGTGGCCGACCTGCTCGGGGACGAGCATGCCGGTCTCGAAGCCGACACCACTCGGGCTCCGACTCGCGACGACTCGACTCCCGACGCGACGCTCGAGGCCGACCGAGGACCGGCCGACGACTCCACGCACGACTCCACACAACGCTGAGAAAGGCATCCCGATGCGCGACGACACCGACACGCAGAACGATGGCAGCGACCAGCTCGCGGACCAGGCGACGGACGATCCAGGCCGTATCGCTGATCCGGACGCCGAACAGGCCGAGCGGGACGCCGGCAGCGACCTCCGTTCGGACGAGGACACCGAGGCGGCGGCCGCTGCTCCGATGACCGAACAGGCCACCGGTGACTCGGAAGGCGGGGACTCGAACGGACTCATGCCTGGGGACTTGCCGGCCGAACCGGCGCCGTCCGGATGGGCGGAAGGCGCTGCCGAGGACATGCGCACGCGCTGGCAGGACCTCCAGCTCCGATTCGTCGACGACCCACCGGGCGTCGCAGGAGAGGCCCGTTCGCTGGTCGACGAGGCGGTGCGGGCGATCACGGATGCGCTGGCCGACCAGCAACGTCGGCTCGACTCGTGGAGCACGGCTGAGGGCGGCGACACCGAACAGTTGCGGGTCGTCGTCCAGCGATACCGCGACTTCTTCGATCGGATGCTCGACCGCGCGGTCTGACCGTCCCCACACCCGGCGGGTCATGACCCTGCAGTTGACTGCTGGTCTATGGTTGAGATAACCATGGATCGGTACGTCATGGCGGGTGATCGCAGCACGGGATCACTCGGAATGGCTCGGAGGTCGGTAGTCGGTGACAGGTCAGCTGGACGTCCGTTTTCAAAGCCTGGGTGAGTGCATGATCATCCGCGCGGCCGGTGAGCTGGACGGAGCGAGTGCACCGCTGGTTCGCGACCACCTGATCGGTCACCTGAGCGTCGGCGAGAACACACTGGTCGTCGATCTGAGCCGGGTCACCGTGGCCGATGCCGGCGGCTTGAGTGCCGTGCTCGCCGCCGGCCACGAGGCGAGAGCCTCAGGTGGCGTGCTGCGAGTCGCGGGTGCTCAGCCCGCATTGCGCCGGACGCTGCGAGCCGCCGACTCGGCCGGAGTGGTGGTCCTCCACGACGACGTCTCCGATGCACTGGAAGCCGCCATGGAGGATGCCCAGGCGTCCAGGTCGGCGAGATAGCGGCCGCACCAGGGTCGCCACCCATTATCGTGGCGCCACGACCGTGGAAGGGACGCCGGATGGCAGAACCGTCGTGGCAGCAGGTCGGTGCGGCCCTGCACGATCTGTCGCGGCTGTTGCTGACCTTCGACGAACCAGACGACCTGCTCCAGCAGGTCGTGGAGGCCGCCTGCGAGATCGTGCCTGCGACCACCAACTGCAGTGTCTCCCTGGTTCGCGACGGAGAACTGCGCAGCGTGGCGATCGCCAGGGAGAAGGCGCGGTACCTCGACGCGCTCCAGTACGAGCACGGCGACGGGCCGTGCCTGGACGCGATCCGGACGGCACAGGAGGTGCTGTCGCAGAACCTGTTCACCGACGACCGGTGGGGTGCCTTCCGGTCCGAGATGATCGAGCACGGCATCCGGTCGACGATGGCGCTGCCACTCGAGGTCGACCACCGGACCACGGGGGCCTTGAACGTCTACTCCGAGGACCTGGGGGCGTTCGACGACCCGGCGGCGATGCTTGCCCGGCTCGTGGCGGCGCAGGCCGCGATCGTTCTGGCCGGAGTGACGCGCTATCGCGACCAGGTCACGCTGACCGATCAGCTGCATGCGGCCCTCTCGTCGCGTGCCATGATCGACCAGGCCATCGGCGTCGTCATGGCACACCAGGGTTGCCCGCCGGAGCAGGCCCTAACCATGTTGAAGACCGCTTCCCAGCGCCGGAACGTGAAGCTTCGGGTCATCGCACAGGAGATCGTCGGGTCGGCCGGTACGGCGCGGTCCTGATCGGTCGTCCGCCGCGATTGACGTATCGCGCCGGCCACGATAGTCATAGCCGATGGTTGGGCAGCAGCCGTCGCTTCGGTGGCTGTCGTCCTGGCGGTCACCTCCCCTGGATCGAGGTGAGTACTCGCCGTGACCGCGTTCACTTTCTGCCGTCGGCCGGGTCGCCGGCTGTGAGCAACCGGCTCCGCCTGCGTACCCGTACCGTCGATGGATGCCTCGTCGTCGAGGTGGGCGGCGAGGTCGACATGACCTCTGCACCGACCTTGCGGGACCACCTGCTCGGCCACATCGGTCTCGGCGAGCCTTGCCTGGTCGTCGATCTCTCGGACGTCGAGTTCATGGACTCGACCGGCCTGTCCGCGCTGGTGGTGGCATACCGCCAGGGCGGCGAGGTCGGCAGCTCGCTCCGCCTCGCCGGGGCACAGCCGCCGGTTCGCCGCGTTCTCGAGATCACCCACCTCGACGTGCTGCTGGAGCACCACGACGATGTCGCGGACGCCGTTGCCGCAGTGCTGGCCGACCGCGATCCCGGACCGACGAAGTCCTCTGCTCCGACCGGGTGAGACGGCCGTCGGCCGGGGCTCGTCACCGCGCGGCGAGGTGCTCGCGAGCGGTGACGTCGCGCTCTGATACGTCGACCGACGTCGCAGTCTTGGTTCTCAGCGGGCGAACTCGGCGCGGACGCCCAGCAACCGCACCGGTCGTCGCCGGTCGGTGAAGCGGTCCAGGGCATCCAGGGCAGCCTGCTCGATCGCGATCGCATCCGAGGACGGCAGAGTGACACCGTGGCCGCGGGTGTGAGTGTTGAAGGGCACGTAGCGCACCTTCACCACGACTCGGCTGACCGGCCGCTGTTCCGCGGCGATGTCTTCCGCGACCGTTCGCGCCAGCTTCCGGACCTCGTCGCGTACCTCGTCCCAGTCGTGCAAGTCGTGCTGATAGGTGATCTCCCGGCTGCGGCCGCGTGCGACGTGCGGCGTGTCGACCACCGGCGAGTGGTCCAGGCCGCGGGCGAGCCGGACCAACCACGGCCCGGTCGTGGGGCCGAGCCGGGCAGCCATCGCGCGCGGATCGGCGGCCGCCAGCTCGTTGACGGTGGCGATGCCGAGCCCAGCGAGCCGTTTGCCGGTCTTGGCTCCGATGCCCCACAGCGCGTCGGTCGGCCGGTCGCCGAGGACGTCGAACCATGTTGTGGCGGTGAGCCGGAAGATGCCGCCGGGCTTGCCGAAACCGGTCGCCAGCTTGGCTTGCAGCTTGTTCTCTCCGATGCCCACTGTGCAGTCCAGTCCGGTCGACGCGCGCACCCTTTCCTGGATCCGGCGGGCGGTCGCCTCGGGGTCGTCGGTGTCCACGGCGAGGAAGGCCTCGTCCCAGCCGATCACCTCGACCACGGCCTCGAACTCCCGCAACGTCGCCATGACCGCTGTGGACGCCGCCTCGTACGCATCCCGGTCGACAGGCAGGAACACCGCGTCGGGACACCGCCGTGCAGCGGTGCGCAGGGGGATGCCCGAGTGCACCCCGGACTCCCGAGCCTGGTACGAAGCAGTACTGACGACGCCGCGCTTCGTCGGGTCACCGTCGCCACCCACGACGACCGGGCGTCCGCGAAGGTCGGGGCGCCGAAGAACCTCGACCGCGGCGACGAACTGGTCGAGATCGACGTGCAGTACCCAACGGGTCACGCTCCAGTGTGACCTCCTGCCACTGACTGCCCGGTGGACCATAGGGCGAGGGATCGCCCGAGGGCAATGGAGGGACCATGAAGCTCAGAGTCTGGCGATACGAGGTTCATGCCGGGTCGGTAGCGGACTTCGAACGGTTCTACGGTCAGGACGGCGCCTGGGCCCGCCTGTTCGCGCTCGCGGACGGGTACGTAGGAACAGAGCTGTACCGAGCCGTGTCGAGGCCAGGGCGTTACCTGACCGTCGACACGTTCGCCGACGACGCGTCATGGCAGCGGTTCCTGCTCGAGCACCGCGCTGCCTACGAGGAGCTGGACGCGCGGACGTCGGATCTGACTCTGCAGGAGCAGGAGCTCGTCTAGGTCGAGCGGTCACTGCGCGGTGAGCGCGCTGCCCATGCGATGCCGAACCCGCCCGCAGCGAGCAGCACGACGCCGGCGAGGAGCAAGCCGATCCCGAGCTCATCGAGCCAGTCGACCCCCACCCAGAGGTCCGCATCGCCGGGCCGTTCGGCTACAGCCTGTCCGACCCCTTCCGTCGCCGGGCCGAAGAGGTTGTCGTACCCCCACGTACGGGGCCTGCGGGACGGCTGGCTATCGGCTCGGGAGCGATCGCGGTAGCCCGAACGAGGGCAGCACACTGTTCTCGAAGCGCGTCATGGCGCAGATCCGGTCGCCGGCGAGGGTGAGGACGAAGAGGCCGACGCCGTGGCTGATTCCACCAGGCCCGCGCAGGTAGGTTCCGAATGCTGGCTGGCCGTTGGCTCGTGTCGGGACCAGGTCGAACCTGCGGCCCGCGCCGAAGATGCTGGCGCAGAAGCGGCCGACCACTTCTCGGCCCTCGTACTCGAACGGCATCGGCGGCATCGAGATGAAGACGTCGTCGGTCAGAAGGGCGACCACTGCGTCGACGTCGGCGCGCTCCCACGCGTCGACGAACTTCGCCAGGATCCTCTTCTCCGAGGGTGAGTCCGAGGGCGGGGGCGGTGCATGGTCGTCGGTCGTCGGTCGTTGGCGTCGGAGGCTGGCGCGTGCCCGTTTGAGGGCGCTGTTCACCGATTCGACGGTCCAGTCCAGTATGTGGGCGACCTCCTTCGCGTTGAACGCGAGGACGTCGCGCAGGATGAGAACTGCGAGCTGGCGAGGCGGCAGGACCTGAAGGGCGGTCACGAAGGCCAGGGAGATGGATTCGGTCTGCGCGTAGCGGGCCTCCGGGCCGAGCGGCACGTCGATCGCACCCTCGAGGAGGGCGTCGGGAAATGGCTCGAGCCATATGACCTCGCCGAGCCGGGTCGGCGAAGGCGGTTCAACCTTGGGAATGTTCCACTCCTTGGCGGGTCGTCGGCTGGCCGAGCGACGCGCGTTGAGGCACCGGTTGGTGGCGATCCGGTAGAGCCAGGTGCGGAGGGAGGCTCGTCCCCCGAACCCTCCGAGACCTTGCCAGGCGGTCAGCAGCGTGTCTTGGAGTGCATCCTCGGCATCCTGGAAGGATCCGAGCATCCGGTAGCAGTGCACCTGTAGCTCTCGGAGGTGCGGCTCGGTCAGCTCTCGGAACGCGTCGCCGTCCCCGGCCCGCGC
>JBOGDU010000320.1:0-5549 GCA_050743145.1 Jiangellaceae bacterium
GGTCCGGACCCTGGTGAACGGTCTCGGATCATGGTGAACGTGATCAACTGACGTCCTCCTCGGCGAGGTAGTCGAGTTGGGCCCGGACGGAGAGTTCCGCCGCCGGCCACAACGACCGGTCCACGTCGGCGTACACGGCCTCCACGACGTCGCGGGGAGTCGCCGCGCCGGCGGCCAGCGCGGCACGGACCTGGGCGAGGCGTTCGGCGCGATGGGCGATGTACTCGGCCGCCATGGCGGCGACGTCCTGCCGGACCGGACCGTGGCCGGGAAGGAGCAGCACGGCACCGAGCTCGCGCAGGCGCGCGAGGGAGTCGAGGTACGGCCCCAACCGCCCGTCGGGGTGCGCAACCACGGTCGTCCCTCGGCCGAGGATCGTGTCGCCGGTGAGTACGCCGGCGACGCCGCCGGAGCTCACCGTGAACGAGACCGAGTCGGCGGTATGTCCCGGGGTGTGCAGCACCCGCAGGTCGAGACCTGGCACGTCGATCGGCGCACCGTCGTCGTCCAGCGGGTCGCCATCCAGGCACCAGGCCGGATCGCGGGCCAGAACCGGCGCGCCGGTGGTCGCGTGGAACCGGCTCGACGACTCGGCATGGTCCGGGTGCCCGTGGGTGAGCAGGGTGACCGCCACCGGGCCCAGCGCCGCGACCGTCTCGAGGTGGTCGTCCAGCATCGGGCCGGGATCGACGACCACGTTGCCGGCCGGCGTCGACAGGACGTACGTGTTCGTGCCTTCCAGCGTCATGGGCCCTGGGTTCTCCGCCCGGACGACGCGGCACCACGGGGGCAGTGTGGTCGTCACGCCGGCTCGCCGGGGTCGTCGCCGGGGAACCGGGGGTCGCCGGGCAGCAGCAAGCGGAGTTCGCCGTCGTCGTCGATCCAGCCCGGCATCACGGTGTCGAGCGGCTTCGTCTCCGCCGCGTCCAGGGCCGCGGACACGGTGCCGTATGCCGCGAGGTCCTCGAGCACCGCCCAGGTGGGCGGCAGCATCGCGACCTCACCTCTCTCGGCGGCGGACATGGCGTCGACCGGCCGCATCCAGGCGACCTGGTCGGCCTCACCGGACACGTCGCGGGGCCGTTGGCCCTCCGGCAGCGCCGCGAGGAAGAACCAGGTGTCGTACCGACGCGGCTCGAACCTCGGGGTCACCCAGTGTGCCCACGGCGCGAGCACGTCGGCACGGACGGCCAGGCCCCGGCGATCGAGCAGGTCGGACAGCGCGAGCCGCCGCTCGACCAGCGCACGCCGGTCGGATTCCCAGTCCGGACCCGCGGGCGGCACGGGAACGCCGTCGTCTCCGGTCACGAGCAGGACACCGGACTCTTCGAAGGTCTCGCGGACGGCCGCACAGACGAATCCCCGCGCCGCAGCCTCGGAGGTCGCGAGCCGGCCCGCCCACCATGACGGCGGCCGGCCCAGCCAGCCGAGTCCCTCGTCGTCGCCGTCGCGGGGATCGACTGCGCCGCCGGGGAATGCGTGCATGCCCCCGGCGAAGGCCATGCTGGTGCGGCGCCGCAGCAGGTAGACCTGCAGGCCGGCAATGGAGTCGCGGAGGAGCACGACCGACGACGCCGGCCGCGCGTCGACCGGCCTCAGCCCTCCCGCCACGAACTTTCGCGCATGCTCGACGAGCGGGGCGGGCAGTCTGCGCGACGCAGGCAACGCGCTCAGCCGACCTCGACGATCATCTCGACCTCGACCGGGGCATCCAGCGGGAGCGCGGCTACGCCCACCGCGCTGCGGGCGTGCTGACCAGAGTCGCCGAAGACCTGTCCGAGCAACTCGCTGGCACCGTTGACGACCTGCGGCTGGGCCGTGAAGCCCGGCGCCGACGCCACGAACCCGAGGACCTTCACGACTCTGGTCACCGCGGACAGGTCGCCCACCTGCGAGCGCACGGCGGCCAAAGCATTGAGTGCGCACTGCCGGGCGCACTCGTTCGCCTCGTCCGGCCCGACCTCCGAGCCGACCTTGCCGATGTGCATGAGCTCGCCGTCGCGCACCGGCAGCTGGCCCGAGGTGTAGACGTACGAACCCGTGCGGACCGCCGGGACGTATGCGGCCGCGGGCGGGACGACGTCGGGAACGGTCAGCCCGAGGGCCGCCAGCCGCTCCTCGGGGGTCACGCGCCCTTCTCCCTCTTCAGATAGGCGACGACGTTCTCCGGGTTGGGCCCGGGAACCACCTGGACGAGCTCCCAGCCGTCGTCGCCCCAGTTGTCGAGAATCTGCTTCGTCGCGTGCACCAGCAGCGGCACGGTCGCGTACTCCCACTTCGCCATGACGGCGAGCGTACTGGCCCAGGTCCGGGATGATCCCAGGCATGACCGACCCGCGCGACGTGCTGAGCCGGGCCGGGTCGCCGCCCGACGCCGTGATCCGGTACGGACCGTCTCCGGAGCAGATCGCGGACCTCCGGCTGCCGTCGCGACGGAGTGAGCCGATGACGTCCGTCGTCCTCCTGCACGGCGGGTTCTGGCGCAGCGCGTACGACCGCACGCACACCCGGCCGATGGCCGACGGGTTGGCGGAGGCTGGGTACGCCGTCGTGACGCCCGAGTACGCGCGCACCGGCGCAGGCGGAGGTTGGCCGGCGACCTTCGACGATGTGGCCCGTGCCGTCGAAGGGCTACCGCTGCTCGTCGGCGCGGCCGTCGACGTCAGCGACGTCCTGCTGGTCGGGCACTCGGCCGGCGGGCATCTGGCGCTGTGGTGCGCAGGTCTCGACCTGCTCGCCGGATACGCGGGTGTAGTCGCACTGGCTCCGGTGGCGGACCTGGCGGAAGCGTTCCGCCTCCACCTCGACGGCGGTGCGGTGCAGGCCCTGCTCGGCGGTCCACCCGAGCAGGTGCCGGATCGCTACGACGCCGCCGACCCGTGCCGGCTCCCGGTGCCGACCAGCCGCGTGGTCGTCCTGCACGGTGCGGAGGACGCCCAGGTGCCCGTCGGCGGATCGATCCGCTACGCGGCTCACGCGGGCGCGGATCTGCGCGTCCTGCCCGGAGTCGAGCACTTCGACCTCATCGACCCGACATCCACCTCGTGGCCCGCTGTGCTCGGCGCCGTCCGAGCCGTTCGAGACGACGCCCGCCGTGAGGCCTAACGTCGTCACCATGACACTGCTCACGTCGGAAGCGCTGGCAGCTGCCGAGCGCTACCTGGTACTCAACGCCCGGCTGATCGACCGGCTCAGGTTCGCTCACCTGTTCCGCGACGGTTCCACGGCCGCAGTCCGATCCGCGCTGGCCGCGTACGCGAACGACGACGGCGGGTTCGGCAATGCGCTGGAACCCGACCTGCGCGGAGCGGGCAGCCAACCCCAGCCCGTGGAGGTCGCGCTGCACACGCTGGACGAGACGACCGGTCCGGACGACCCGTTCGACGGTCCGATGGTCCGGGCAGCGTGCGACTACCTTCGGCGGGTCAGCGCTGCCGATGGCGGCGTTCCCTTCGTGCTCCCATCCGTCCGGGACACAGCGGCGGCACCGTGGTGGCAGACCTCCGACGACCCGCCGGGCAACCTCAACCCGACAGCCGCGATCGTGGGACTCCTGCACAAGCACGGCGTGTCGAACGACTTCGTCGACACCCTGACCCGCTTCTGTTGGGACCACGTCGACGGGTTGACCGAAATCGACCCATACCGTGCCCGCGCCGTCCTGACCTTCCTCGACCACGTGCCCGACCGAGACCGGGCGGAGGCGGCATTCAACCGGCTCTCGCCGGTGATCACAGAGCAGGTCGAGCTCGACCCCCACGCGACGGGCGAGGCGCATTTCCCCCTCGACTTCGCACCGCACCCGGACGGGTTCGGCCGCCGGCTGTTCGCCGACGACGTCATCGAGAAGCACCTGGACGCGCTCGTGGACGGCCAGTCCGAGGACGGGTCGTGGTCGTTCAACTGGCCCGCCTGGACGCCGGTCGTGCAGTACGAGTGGCGCGGGTTCATCACCGTCGGCCGGCTCAAGACCCTGCGCGACTACGGCAGGCTGGCCGCCTGAACCAGCGCCGTGGGCGGCACCGCGACGTCAACGCCAGCCGACGCGGCCCTCGTGTTCGTCGAACACAAGCCACGTCCGCGTGCCGCGAACGCCAGGCACATCCTGGATCCGCTCGAGGACCACGTGCCGCAACTCGGCATTGTTCGGCGCGCGCACCAGCGCCAGGACGTCGAAGTCGCCGCCGACCAGGGCGAAATGCTCGACGTACGGCAACGCCTCTAGCGCCGCCGCCACCTCGCGCCACGTGTTCTGCTGGATGGTGAGCAGGACGTACGCGCTCGTGCCGAGGCCGGCCCGCTCCGGGTCGATCTGCGCGGTGAAGCCGGTGATGACGCCGTCGCCCAGCAGCCGGTCGACCCGCGCATAGGCGTTCGCCCGGGACACGTGGACCCGCTCGGCGAGTGTCCTGATCGAGATCCTGCCTTCGCGGGTGAGCTCGGACAGGATGCGGCGGTCGACCTCGTCGAGGGCCCGGGCCGATCGTCCGGTGCGCCAGGTGTGGCCTTGCTCTGGTGAAGACGTCTGGTCGCTCAAGACCCCTCGCAGTAGCCATCTGTCACAGATCTCCGCCAACTGTGGAGATGACCATCTCATCCGGCGGAAGATCAGGAGTCAAGCCGAGGTCGAGACCGACCAGGGGTGAACACGTCATGACCACACAGGCCCAGCACCGCACGGACGACGTCGCACCCCCGGGGATCGGCGACACGGGCGTGGCCGCGGCCCGCCTGTTGCCGTCCGCGACGCCGATCCGTTTCCTCGACGACGCGGGCGGCGTGGCGAAGGAGGGCGCACACGGCGGCTACGAACTGCCGCCCACCGAGATTCTGCTCGACGCGTACCGGCGGATGGTCGTGGGACGTCGGTTCGACGCTCAGGCGACGGCGCTCACCAAGCAGGGTCGCCTCGCTGTCTACCCGTCCAGCCACGGCCAGGAGGCCTGCCAGATCGGCGGCGTGCTCGCGTTGCGCGACACCGACTGGATGTTCCCGACCTACCGCGAGTCGATGGCCCTGATCGCCCGCGGGATCGACCCGGTCGAGGCACTCACCCTCCTCCGCGGCAACTGGCACTGTGGCTACGACCCCGTGGCCACCCGCACGGCGCCGCAGTGCACGCCGCTGGCCACCCAGAGCCCGCACGCGGTCGGCGTCGCGTACGCCGCGCGTCGCCGCGGCGAGGACACCGTCGTGCTCGTGTTCGTCGGCGACGGTGGCACCAGCGAGGGCGACTTCCACGAGGCGCTGAACTTCGCCGGCGTCTTCAAAGCCCCGGTCGTGTTCCTCGTCCAGAACAACCGGTACGCGATCTCGGTCCCGCTCTCCAAGCAGACGGCGGCCCCCTCGCTGGCGTACCGGGGTGTCGGGTTCGGCATCCGCAGCGAGCAGGTCGACGGGAACGATCCCGTGGCGGTGCTCGCCGTCTTGCGGCACGCCGTCGAGACCGCGCGCGACGGTGGAGGGCCCTTCGTGGTCGAGGCGCACACGTACCGTGTCGAGGCCCACACCAATGCCGACGACGCCAGCCGCTACCGCGACGACGCCGA
>JBOGDU010000321.1:0-8563 GCA_050743145.1 Jiangellaceae bacterium
CGTGCCCGCGTACGAGCCCTCTCGGTTGTAGTAGCGCGCGAGCCCGTCGATTGCCGCTTCGCCTCCAAGCGCGGCGAGGGTCTGCTTCTGCGCAGTCGCGAGGACCTCGTCGGCCACTGGTGCCCAGCCATCTGGGAGGGCGAAAGTTCGGCCGTCTGCGTAGCGTCCGTGCGGGGTCACGGTGCACAGCAGACCACCAAACCAAGGTCATGAAGCTCGCCGCCTGACTCGGCGTCCCACGTGAGTCGACCGGGTACGGGTGTGCCTGGTGCTCCGGCAGCCACCAGTACCCCTGGGTGTCGATCCTCTCAGCCGCCCTTGGGTTGGCCACTGTCTCCGGCATCGGGCTCGAGCGAGCCTGCTCGCGCTCGGCGGCATCGTCGGGGACGTCGTGGGCCAATGCGTTGGTGGACCGCCTGGACTGACGGGCGGCCCGGATCGGGCCGAAACCCGGCGCGCCGGAGATAGGGTCGGCGCCGTGCCTGCTGAACACGCCGAGCGCCGCGCCCGCGTGGCGGCCGCTGTCGCCGAGATCGGCGCCGATGCCGCCCTGATCACCCGGCTGGTCAACGTCCGCTACCTCACCGGCCTGGCGAGCAGCAACGCGGCGGTCCTGATCGGGCGGGACGGGGATGCGGTGCTGGCGACGGACGGCCGGTACGCGACCGCCGCCGCCGACGTGGCACCGGATGTGGAGTTGGTCAGGGAGCGCTCGGTGGCAACGGCGCTGGCCGAACGGGCGAGCGCGAGCGGACCGGTGCGCCTGGCGATCGAGGAGCACGACGTCACCCTTGCGCTGGCCGAGGCGATCGGGAAGGCGGAGGCACAGGCCGAGCTGGTGCATCTCGGGCGGGCCGTCGAGGGGCTGCGGGCCATCAAGGACGACGACGAGCTCGCGCGGCTCCGCGAGGCCTGTGCGATCTCGAGCCGGGCCTTGGCGGACCTTTATGCCGCCGGTGGCTTCGCCGGACGCAGTGAGAAGGAGATCGCGCGGGACCTCGAGGCGAGGATGTACGACCACGGCGCGGACGGTCTCGCGTTCGAGACCATCGTGGCGGCCGGGCCGAACAGCGCCGTCCCGCACCACAGCCCGACCGCGCGGACAGTCGAGACGGGCGATCTCCTCAAGATCGACTTCGGTGCGGTCTACCGCGGCTACCACGCAGACTGCACGCGGACCTCGGTGGTCGGTGCCGAGCCGGCAGCATGGCAGCGCGAGATCTATGACCTGGTGGCCGAAGCCCAGCGCGCCGGGTGCGATGCGCTCGCCGTCGGCACGGAGTGCATCGCCGTCGACCGGGCGTCCCGCGAGTTGATCGACGCCGCCGGCCACGGGGAGCATTTCGGGCACGGAACCGGTCACGGGGTGGGGCTGGAGATCCACGAGGCGCCGACGCTGGGGCACTCGGCGACGGGTACACTAGGCGATCGAATGCCCGTGACCGTCGAGCCCGGCGTCTACCTGCCCGGGCGCGGTGGCGTCCGGATCGAGGACACCCTCGTCGTCCGCGATGCCGACGGCCCGGAGCTGCTCACGACGACGACCAAGGACCTGCTGGTCCTCGACGCCTGACCGGCGCCGGGGCCTGCTCTGACGCGAAGGCGCGAACTGCGGTGGCGACGACCAACGACCTGAAGAACGGCCTCGTGCTCAACCTCGACGGACAACTGTGGACCGTCGTCGAGTTCCAGCACGTCAAACCCGGCAAGGGCGGAGCGTTCGTTCGGACGAAGCTCAAGAACGTCCTCTCCGGCAAGGTCGTCGACAAGACGTTCAACGCCGGAGTGAAGGTGGAGACCGCCAACGTCGACCGGCGCGTGATGCAGTACCTCTACCGCGACGGCGGCGACTTCGTGTTCATGGACACCCAGTCCTACGAGCAGATCCATGTCGGTTCGGCCACGGTCGGCGAGGCGGAGCACTTCATGCTGGAGAACCAGGACGCGACCGTCGGGCTGCACGACGGCGTGCCCCTGTTCGTCGAGCTGCCCACCGCGGTCGTGCTCGCCGTCGAGTACACCGAGCCCGGCCTGCAAGGCGACCGGTCCACCGGCGGCACCAAGCCGGCCCGGCTCGAGACCGGGTACGAGATCGCCGTACCGCTGTTCGTCACCACCGGCGAGAAGGTCAAGGTGGACACCCGGGACGGGTCGTACCTCGGTCGGGCCTCCTGACCGGGCGGGCGACCACTGCCATGACCGCGCGGACCAAGGCTCGCAAACGGGCGCTGGACGTCCTCTACGAGTCCGAGATCCAAGGGTTGACGCCCGGCGCCACGCTGGCCCGCCGAGCGGCTGCGGCGTCGCCGCCGCTGAACGAATACACCGTCGCCCTGGTCGAGGGAGTTGTCGCGAACCTCGAGCGCATCGACGAGCTGCTGGCCACGTATGCCGTCGACTGGACCTTGGAGCGGATGCCCGCAGTCGACCGAAACCTGCTCCGCATCGGCGCATACGAGATCCTGTTCCGCGACGACGTGCCCGACGCTGTGGCGGTCAGCGAGGCGGTGGCCCTCGCCCGCGAGCTCTCGACCGACGATTCGCCCGGATTTGTGAACGGGCTGCTGGGCCGGTTGGTCGAGATCAAGCCCAGCCTCAGCCGCTGAGCGATATCACTCGGTCTGCGGGACACGCGCGATCCGGCGGGGGTGTGGCCGCCGGGGTTGCTATGCTCCGCATCGACCGACGTCCTTTAAGTCCCGTCCGGTGAGGCGGGAAAGGAGGTCCTCAGGTATGTCCACGCCTGTCTCCGAGCCGGGTCACCCGGCCCGCGACTTCTCCGATGCTCCCGCCATCCTCGATGCCGACGACATCGCCCGGGCGCTGACCCGCATCGCGCACGAGGTGGTCGAGCGCAACAAGGGCACGGCCGGGCTGGTCGTGCTCGGCATCCCGTCCCGCGGTGTCCCCCTCGCCAAGCGGCTCGCCGCACGCATTGCCGCCGTCGAGAGCACAGAGGTTCCGGTGGGCGCGCTCGACGTGACGATGTACCGCGACGACCTCCGGCTGCGACCAGCCAGGGCCCTGGAGCACACCGACATCCCACCCGGCGGGGTCGACGGCAAGGTCGTCGTCCTGGTCGACGACGTGCTCTTCTCCGGCCGGACCATCCGGGCCGCGCTGACGGCGCTCGACGACGTCGGGCGTCCGGCCGCGGTGCGGCTGGCGGTCCTGGTCGACCGCGGCCACCGCGAGCTGCCGATCCGTCCCGACCACGTCGGCAAGAACGTCCCGACGTCCCTGCGGGAGAGCGTGAAGGTCCACCTCGACGAGGTCGACGGCCATGACGCCGTCGTCATCGCGGCCGCGGACGGCCCCCGATGAAGCGCCACCTGCTGTCGGCCGCGGACCTCGACCGCGACGACGCCACGCTCGTCCTCGACACCGCTGCCGAGATGGCCCGGCTCACCGAGGGGCGCTCGGTCAAGAAGCTGCCCACACTGCGGGGTCGCACCGTGGTCAACCTCTTCTTCGAGGACTCGACCCGCACCCGGACGTCGTTCGAGTTGGCCGCCAAACGGTTGTCCGCCGACGTGGTCAACTTCTCGGCGAAGGGCTCGAGCGTGTCCAAGGGTGAGAGCCTCAAGGACACCGCCCTGACCCTCGAGGCGATGGGTGCCGACGGCGTCGTCGTTCGCCACTGGGCCAGCGGAGCGCCGCACCGGCTGGCCTACTCGGGCTGGATCCGCTCCAGCGTCGTCAACGCCGGCGACGGTACCCACGAGCACCCGACCCAGGCTCTGCTCGACGCGTACACGCTGCGACGGCACCTCGGCTCGCTCGACGGTCGCCGCATCACGGTCGTGGGCGACGTGCTGCACAGCCGGGTCGCGCGCAGCAACGTGCTGCTGCTGTCGACGCTGGGTGCCGACGTGACCCTGGTCGGGCCGCCGACCCTGTTGCCCGTCGGCGTCGACGGTTGGCCGTGCCAGACCTCCTACGAGCTCGACCCGGCGCTGGCCAAGGCCGACGCGGTGATGATGCTGCGCGTCCAGCGCGAGCGGATGAGCGCCGCGTTCTTCCCGTCCGCCCGCGAGTACAGCCGCCGGTACGGGCTCGACGCGCGACGGTTCGGGCTCCTTCCCGACGATGCCGTCGTCCTGCATCCGGGGCCGATGAACCGCGGCATGGAGATCACCGCCGACGTCGCCGACAGCGACCGTTCGGTGATCGTCGAACAGGTGACGAACGGGGTCTACGTGCGCATGGCCGTGTTGTACCTCCTGCTCGGGGGTGCGTCGTGACGTGGGTCGTCCGCGGTGCCCGGCTGCTGGGTGGCGATCCGACCGACCTCCTGCTGCGCGAAGGGAGGGTCGAGGACGTCGGGTCGGGCCTGGACGCCGCGGGCGCACAGGTCCTGGACGCTGGCGGGCTCGTGGCATTGCCCGGTCTGGTCGACCTGCACACACATCTGCGCGAGCCGGGCCGCGAGGACGCGGAGACCGTCGAGACCGGAACGCGTGCCGCGGCGCTCGGCGGGTTCACCGCGGTGCACGCCATGGCCAACACCGAACCGGTGGCCGACACGGCCGGCGTCGTCGAACAGGTGTGGCGGCTCGGTCGCGAGGCGGGACACGTCGACGTCCGTCCGGTCGGTGCGGTCACCGCCGGCCTGCAAGGGGAGCGGCTCGCCGAACTCGGTGCGATGGCCGACTCGGCGGCGCGTGTGCGGGTCTTCTCCGACGACGGCCACTGCGTGGCCGACGCGATGCTGATGCGCCGGGCGCTCGAGTACGTGAAGGCCTTCGACGGCGTGATCGCCCAGCATGCGCAGGAGCCGCGGCTGACCGAGGACGCGCAGATGAACGAGGGCGAGCTCGCCGGGCGGCTCGGGCTTCGCGGCTGGCCCAGCGTGGCCGAGGAGGCCATCGTCGCCAGGGACGTCCTGCTGGCGGCTCACGTGCGGTCGCGCGTGCACATCTGCCACGTGTCTACGCAGGGCTCGGTCGAGATCGTGCGGGTGGCGAAGCAACGGGGGTTCCCCGTCACGGCCGAGGTCACGCCGCACCACCTGCTTCTCACCGAGGACCTGGTGGCCGGCTACGACCCGCGCTACAAGGTCAACCCCCCGCTGCGCACGGCCGAGGACGTGGCCGCCCTGCGCCAGGGCCTCGCGGACGGGACGATCGACGCGGTCGCCACCGACCATGCCCCGCATCCGGTCGAGGACAAGGAGTGCGAATGGGACGCGGCGGCCTTCGGCATGCTGGGGCTTGAGACGGCACTCTCGGTGGTGCAGGCCACGATGGTCGACACCGGGCTGCTCGACTGGGCGGGTGTGGCCGAGCGGCTGTCGGTGGCCCCGGCCCGGATCGGCCGCTGTGACACCGGCGACGACGCCCAGGGCAGGCCGCTGGCTCCGGGCGAGCCGGCGAACCTGGTCCTCATCGATCCGTCCGCCTCGCGCTCGGTCGACGCGCGCGAATTGGCCTCGCTGTCGCGAAACACGCCCTACGAGGGGCGGTCGTTGCCCGGGGGTGTCGTCGCCACCTTCCTCCGCGGCCGGCCGACGGTTCTGGACGGGAAGCCGGCGTGAGCCGCGCTCCCGCGCTGCTCGTGCTCGAAGACGGCCGGAGCTTCCGGGGCGAGTCCTTCGGCGCCGAGGGGGAGACCTTCGGCGAAGCGGTGTTCTCCACCGCGATGACCGGCTACCAGGAGACCCTGACCGACCCGTCGTACCACCGCCAGATCGTCGTACAGACCGCGCCCCACATCGGCAACACCGGTGTCAACGACGACGACCCCGAGTCCGACCGGATCTGGGTGGCCGGCTACGTGGTCCGCGAGCCGGCCCGGCTGGCCTCGTCGTGGCGGTCCCGGGGCAGCCTCGGCGACGAGCTGGCGGGCCGGGGCGTCGTCGGCATCAGCGGCATCGACACCCGAGCTCTCACCCGGCACCTGCGCGAACGCGGCGCGATGCGGGCCGGGATCTCGACCGTGGAGGCCATGGCCGACGCCATGCGCGCGCGGGTCCTGGCCTCCCCGCCGATGGCCGGCGCCGACCTCACGGCCGACGTCACGACCCCGGCGGCCTACGTCGTACCGGCGCTGGGCGCGCGCCGGCTCACCGTCGCGGCGCTCGATCTCGGGATCAAGGCCATGACCCCGCGCCGGATGGCTCAGCGTGGGATCGAGACCCACGTCCTGCCGGCCTCGGCGAGCCTGGACGACGTCCTCGCCGTGGAGCCGGACGGGCTACTCATGTCGAACGGTCCCGGCGACCCGGCCACCGCGCGCCATGCCGTCGATCTGCTCACCGAGGCGCTGGCGCGACGGCTGCCGTTCTTCGGGATCTGCTTCGGCCACCAGGTCCTCGGTCGGGCACTCGGGTTCGGGACCCACAAGCTCGGCTACGGCCACCGAGGCGTCAACCTGCCCGTCCAGGACCGCGCGACGGGCAAGGTCGAGATCACTGCGCACAACCACGGCTTCGCCGTCGATACTCCGCACGACCGGGTCACGCAGACGCCGTTCGGAGCCGCCGAGGTGAGCCATGTGTGCCTCAACGACGGTGTCGTGGAGGGGTTGACGGTACGCGACCCGGGCGGGCGGACGACGGCGTTCTCGGTCCAGTACCACCCGGAGGCGGCGGCCGGCCCGCACGATGCCCGCTACCTGTTCGACCGGTTCGTTGACGTGATCATCGCTGCGAGGTCGTGATGCCGCGGCGTACCGATATCGGATCGGTGCTCGTCATCGGGTCGGGCCCGATCGTCATCGGACAGGCCTGCGAGTTCGACTACTCCGGAACCCAGGCTTGTCGCGTACTTCGGGAGGAGGGGCTGCGCGTCGTCCTGGTGAACAGCAACCCGGCCACGATCATGACCGATCCGGATCTCGCCGACGCCACCTATGTCGAGCCCATCACGCCGGAGGTCGTCGAGCGGGTCATCGAGGCCGAACGCCCGGACGCCCTCCTCGCGACGCTGGGCGGGCAAACCGCCCTCAACACGGCCGTCGCCCTCGACGGGAAGGGGATCCTCGACGCGTACGGCGTCGAGCTGATCGGGGCGTCGGTCGAGGCGATCGAGTGCGGTGAGAACCGCGAGTCGTTCAAGCGGGTCGTCGCCGGAATCGGGGGAGAGGTCGCCCGGTCGGTCATCTGCCACACGATGGACGAGTGCCTGGCCGCCGCAGCGGAGCTGGGCTTTCCGACCGTCGTCCGTCCCTCGTTCACGATGGGGGGCGCGGGCTCGGGCATGGCCTGCGACGAGGACGACCTGCGCCGGGTGGCGGGTCTCGGGCTGGCCGCCTCGCCGACCACCGAGGTGCTCCTGGAGGAGTCCGTCCTCGGGTGGAAGGAGTACGAGCTCGAGGTCATGCGCGACCGGGCCGACAACGTCGTCGTGGTCTGCTCGATCGAGAACGTCGACCCGATGGGGGTTCACACGGGCGACTCGGTGACGGTCGCTCCCGCGATGACCCTCACCGACCGGGAGTACCAGCGGATGCGCGACCAGGCGATCGCGGTGATCCGGGCGGTCGGCGTCGACACGGGTGGCTGCAACATCCAGTTCGCGGTAGACCCGGCTACCGGGCGGATGATCGTCATCGAGATGAACCCGCGGGTATCGCGGTCGTCGGCGCTGGCCAGCAAGGCGACGGGCTTCCCGATCGCGAAGATCGCCGCCAAGGTCGCGCTCGGGTACACCCTCGACGAGATCCTGAACGACATCACCGCCGAGACGCCGGCCTGCTTCGAGCCGACCCTCGACTACGTCGTGGTCAAGGTTCCGCGCTTCGCCTTCGAGAAGTTCCCGCACGCCGATCAGACGCTCACCACGCACATGAAGAGCGTCGGCGAAGCCATGGCCATCGGGCGCAGCTTCACCGAAGCGCTGCAGAAGGCGATGCGCTCGCTGGAGCAGGCGGGTAGCGCCTTCGATCTCGCCGCAAAGACGGGGCCGATGACCGAGCTCGTCGAGCGCGTGCGGCGCCCGTACGACGGTCGCCTTTGCGACGTCGTCGGTGCCCTGCGCGCCGGCGCCGACATCGCGACGCTGCACGAGGCGACCCGGATCGACCCGTGGTTCCTCGACCAGTTCCTGCTCCTCACCGAGGTCGCCGACCAGCTCACGGCCGCGCCCCAGCTCACACCGGAGGTCCTCCGCCGGGCCAAGCGGCACGGCTTCTCGGATCGACAGGTGGCGTCGTTACGAGGCATGACCGAGGAGGTGGTGCGCGGCCTGCGTCATGCCCTCCACCTCCGACCGGTCTACAAGACCGTCGACACCTGCGCCGCCGAGTTCGCCGCGCGCACGCCGTACCACTACTCCTCCTACGACGAGGAGACGGAGGTCGCGCCGCGGGAGAGGCCGGCTGTGATCATTCTCGGCAGCGGGCCGAACCGGATCGGGCAGGGGATCGAGTTCGACTACTCCTGCGTCCACGCCGCGATGGCCCTGCACGAGGCGGGCTACGAGACCGTCATGGTCAACTGCAACCCCGAGACCGTGTCCACCGATTACGACACCTCCGACCGGCTCTACCTCGAGCCGCTGACGCTCGAGCGCGTCCTCGACGTGTGCGTCCTCGAGCAGCCGCTGGGGGCTGTCGTCACCCT
>JBOGDU010000322.1:0-8229 GCA_050743145.1 Jiangellaceae bacterium
CTCCTGCGGCGTGCAGCGACGAGAGGCTGTCGCGGAAGTCGCAGGCCTCCGTCGTGCAGCCCGGCGTCATCGCCGCCGGATAGAAGTACACGACCGTTCGGCCGCCGCGGAAGGACGACAGCGAAACCGGGTGGCCGTCGGCGTCGGGGAGGGTGAAAACAGGGGCCGGGTCGCCGGGCGACAGACGCTGATCGCTCACGGGACCACCGTAGTGATGCCGCGGCCAGGCCGTCAGCGACCCATCCGCGGACCTGGCTATTGCGAACTGCTTGCAACTAAAATGACAACGCGATCAGGCAGGTCCTCCCGGTGCGAACGTGAGATGAACCGGCCCCAGGGGGCCTTGCTGCCGAGGAGGACGACGTGCACGTGCCCGACGGTTTCCTCAACGCTCCGACCTCGCTCGCGACGGGTGCGGTCGCCGCCACCGCGGTGGGCATCGCGCTGCGCAAGGCTCGCGACGAACTCGACGAGCGCACGGCACCGCTCGCCGGCCTGACCGCTGCGTTCGTCTTCGCGGTCCAGATGCTGAACTTCCCGGTGGGGGTCGGAACCAGCGGCCACCTCATGGGCGGCGCGCTCGCCGCGGCCTTGGTCGGGCCCTGGACCGCGGTGCTCTGCATGTCGGTGGTGCTCATCGTCCAGGCGCTGCTGTTCGCCGACGGCGGGCTGACCGCGCTCGGCACCAACATCACGCTCATGGCGGTCGTCACCGTGGCGGTCGGCTGGTGCTTCACCAGGGCCCTGCTGGCAGTCCTGCCGCGACGCCCGGCGTCGGTGGTGCCGGCCTCGGCCTTGGGAGCACTGATCTCCGTACCCGCTGCGGCGCTGGTGTTCGTCGCGCTGTTCGCTGTCGGTGGCGAAGCCAACCTCTCGCTGGGTGCACTCACCGCCGGCATGCTGGGCTGGCACGTGCTCATCGGCATCGGCGAGGCCGTGATCACAGCGCTCACGGTCAGTGCCGTCGTCGCCGTCCGTCCCGACCTCGTCTACGCCGCGCGGGGACTGCAGCCTGCGCTGCGACTCAGGAATGCCGACGGCTCACTGGTCGATGCTCCGCCCGCGGACGAGACCAGGGAGCCGATCCACGGGATCCGCCCCGTCCTGGTCGGGGGCGGCATCGTCGCCCTCGTCCTCGCCGGAGTGGTCAGCTTCTTCGCCAACGGCAACCCCGACGGCCTGGAGTACGTCGCCGGCGAGAACGGCTTCCTCGGGTCCGCTCGCGACCACCTGTTCGGCGACTTCGCGTTCGCCGACTACGGCGATGTCGCTGGCATCCCGGTCGGCGTGGCAGGGGTGCTCGGTGTCGTGCTGACCGTGGGCATCGGGTGGCTGGTGTTCCGGGCCATGGGCCGCCGGTCGGGGCGGTCCGGTGCGGGAACGGGGAGCCGCTAGATGGGCAGCGGCCATTCGCACCTGCTGTTCCGCCACGGCGACTCGCTGGTCCACCGGCTCCCGGCGCACGCCAAGGTGCTGGCCCTGCTCGGCTTCGTCATCGTGGTGGTGGCGACGCCGAGAGAGCGGTACTGGGCCTTCGCCGGGTTCGCCGTGCTGCTGGCGGGCGTCGCGGCAGTGGCGAAGGTTCCAGCCGGTTTCGTGGCCCGCCGGATGGTGGTCGAGATCCCGTTCGTGGTCTTCGCTGTGCTCATGCCCGTCGTGTCCAGAGGGGAACGCGTCGACGTGCTCGGCCTCTCGCTGTCCCAGGACGGGCTGCTCTCGGGCTGGAACCTGCTGGCGAAGGGCACGCTCGGCGTCGTGGCGTCGATCCTGCTCGCGGCGACCACGGACGCCCGCGCACTGCTGTTGGGCCTGCAACGACTGCGCCTGCCGGCCCGGCTGGTCGAGATCGCGGCCTTCATGGTGCGCTACGTCGACGTGGTCGCAGGTGAGATGCAGCGGATGCGCGTCGCCCGCGAGTCGCGGGCCTTCCAGGCACGGCACCTGGGCCACCTGCGGGTGGTGGCGCAGGGTGCGGGTGCGCTGTTCATACGGACCTACGAACGGGGCGAGCGGGTCCACCTGGCGATGCTCTCCCGTGGGTACGCCGGCGCGATGCCCTTGGTCGAGGCCCGCGCGGCCGGCGCGGCGCCGTCGGCGCTGGCGGCTGTGCTGCCGGCTGCCGCACTGGCCGTCGCGTGGGCAGGTGCGGTGTGGCCATGACCCCCTCGCTCGAGGTTCGCGGCCTTGCGTACGCCTATCCGGACGGCCATCAGGCATTGTTCGGCATCGACCTCGTGGTCGAACGCGGCGAACGCGTGGCTCTGCTCGGCCCCAACGGAGCCGGCAAGACGACGTTGGTCCTCCACCTCAACGGCGTTCTGTCCGGGGGCGTCGGCAGCGTCCGCGTGGGCGGCCTGGAGGTCGGACGGGACGATCGCGAGGCTCTCCGCGAGGTCCGACGCCGCGTCGGGATCGTGTTCCAGGACCCGGACGACCAGTTGTTCATGCCGACGGTCCGAGACGACGTCGCGTTCGGCCCGGCCAACCTCGGCCTGCGCGGTCGGGAGCTCGACGCCCGGGTCGACGCCGCGCTGCGGGCGGTCGGGATGGCCGACGTGGCGGATCGGCCGCCGCACCACCTCTCGTTCGGGCAGCGCCGACGGGTCGCGGTGGCCACAGTGCTCGCCATGGAGCCCGAGGTCCTCGTTCTCGACGAGCCCACCAGCAACCTCGATCCGGCGAGTCGGCGGGAGCTGGCCGAGGTGCTCGAGTCGCTCGAGGTGACCCTGCTCGTGGTGACGCACGACCTGCCGTACGCCCTGCAGCTGTGCCGGCGGTCCGTCGTGCTCTCGGAAGGGACGATCGTGGCCGACGGTCTGACCGCCGATGTGCTGGCCGATGCGGCGATGCTGCGCGAACACAGGCTGGAGCTGCCCTACGGCTTCGATCCACGCTCGGTACCGGGCCGGACTGGGTACGGTGGTGCCAGATCCACGTGGACGGCGGCCGGGAGGTGACCGTGAGCTCGTCCGACACAGTCCTGCCCGCATCACGTCGCCCCATGCCTGGTCCACCTCCGCCCGGGCCGGCCTCGTCGGACACGGCCGAGCCCGAGCCGGCCCGACAGCGCCGAGCGGCCGAGATCGAGCAGGAGCTCGAGGAGACCTCTGACCGGCTCGCGGCCCGCGTCGACGCGCTCGTCGAAAGGATGAGCCCGGCCGCGATCCTGGGCCGAAGGCGTGCCGCTGTGGGTCAGGTGTTCACGACTCCGCAGGGACGTCCGCGCGCGGAGGTCGTCGGCGCTGTGATCGGCGGACTCCTCGGCGTCGCGGTGCTGGTCTGGCGAGCACGGCGCCGGGACTGACGCGGCGACGCCGTACCCTCGTGGGCGTGAGCCCCACTTCGCACGACAAGCTGCCCATGCGGATGCTCCACGACCGGGTGCTGGTGGCGCTGGACGGCGAGGCCGGCGAACGGCGGTCGTCGGCCGGCATCGTCATCCCCGCGACGGCAGCGGTCGGTCGCCGGCTGTCCTGGGCGCGGGTCGTCGCGGTGGGCGGCAACGTCCGGACGGTCGAGGTGGGCGACCGGGTCCTGTTCGACCCGTCCGACCGTGCCGAGGTCGAGGTCCGCGGCGACGACTTCGTGCTGCTCCGCGAGCGCGACCTGCACGCAGTGGCCTCGGAGCGGCTCGAGGACGGCCAGACCGGCCTCTATCTCTAGGCCACGCCTCTAGCATCGACTCCGTGTCCGGCGAGCCCAGCGATTCTCCTCAACGCCGGGGGGAGGAGGCGCTGGAGGCGCTCGCGGCACGATCGCGACAGGGTGCTCGTGACCGGCTGCGCCGGCTCCGGCTCACCGCCGTCCCCACCCTCCAGTGCGCGGTCGGCGCCGCGCTGGCGTGGTGGGTCGCCACCGGGCCCCTGATCGGCCACGAGCAGCCGTTCTTCGCGCCGATCGCGGCCGTGATCTCGCTGGGGGTGGGTCTGGGCCAAAGGCTGCCTAGGGTGGTCGAACTCGTCGTGGGCGTGGCCGTGGGCGTGCTCGTCGGCGACCTGTTGGTGGCGTGGATCGGTACCGGCGTTCCGCAGATCGCCCTCGTAGTGGCACTGGCCATGGTCGCCGCGGTCGGGTTGGGTGGCGGCGCGGTGATCGTCACGCAGGCCGCAGCGTCCGCCGTGTTGGTGGCGACTCTCACTCCCGCTGCCGACGAGGGCGTCGACCTCGACCGGTTCGTCGACACCCTCGTCGGCGGTGGTGTCGGTCTGGTGGTCAGCGCCCTGCTGCTCCCGCTCAACCCGCTCTCGGTCGCCCGCCGCGAGCTCGATCCCCTGCTCAAGACTCTCGCCGAGCTGATCGACGACTGCGCCGACGCGCTGGCCGACCGCGACCGGGCCGGCGCTGCCCTGGCTCTCGGTCGGGCCAGGGAGACGCAGGCGGCGGTCGATTCCGCGCAGGAGGCTCTGGAGGGGTCGGCGGAGGTGGCCATGATCGCCCCGGTCCGTTGGCGGAAGCGTGGCCAGCTCGTCGGGTACCTCGACGCGGCCGATCCGGTCGACCACATCGCGCGCGACCTGCGGGTGATGGCCCGGCACGTGGTCAGCATGCTGCGCCGTGGCGAGCCGGTCCCGTCGACGCTGCCGCAGTCGTTGCGCGCCCTGGCGGGGGCGGTGAGGCTGCTGCGGATCGAGCTCGGACACGGCGACGAGCCTCGGGAGAGCCGGGCCTCCGCGGTGGCGGCCGCGGAGCTCGCGACGGAGGCCTTGGACGAGACCGGGGGTTTCGCCGGTCAGGTCGTGGTGGCGCAGACCCGCTCGCTGGCCGTCGACGTCCTGCGGGCGACCGGGCTCGAACGTGACCAGGCGCTCGGACTCTTGCCGTCCCTGCCACCCGGTCCGGTCAGCTACCGATGAGCGCACGAGCCAGGGAGGGCAGGACATGACCGCGGAGCTGCGACCGATGCTCGCCGTTTCCGGCCGGCTTCCGCCTGCCCGCGAGGACGACAGATGGTCCTACGAGTTGAAGTGGGACGGCGTACGCATGCTCGCCCACGTCGCTCCGTCGTCGGTGCGCCTGATCGGGCGCTCGGGCATCGACGCGACCATCGCCTACCCGGAGCTGGCGGGGCTCTCGGCGGCCCTCGGCGGGCGCACCGTGGTACTCGACGGCGAGGTCGCCGTCCTCGGGCCCGAGGGCGGTTCCGATTTCGGCGCCCTGGCGCCGCGGATGCACGTCCGGTCGGTTGCCCGCGCCGAGGAGCTGGCGGCGCGGGTGCCCGTGACATACGTCGTCTTCGACGTCCTCAGCCTCGACCGACGGTCGACCCTCGCGCTGCCGTACGCGCAGCGGCGGCAACTGCTCGAAGAGCTGATGCCGTCCGGCCCGCACTGGCAGGTGTCACCCGCCTTCACCGGTGGTGGTACCGACCTGCTGGAGGCGAGCCGGCGGATGGGAGTCGAAGGCATCGTCGCCAAGCGGCTGGACTCGCCGTACCGGCCGGGGCAGCGGTCGACCGAGTGGGTGAAGGTGAAGAACCTGCTGACACAGGACGTGGTGATCGGTGGCCACACGGTCGGCGAGGGGCGTCGGGCGTCGACGTTCGGAGCGTTGCTGCTCGGGGTGTCCGCTCCCGACGGCCTCACGTACGTGGGCAGCGTGGGGACCGGCTTCGACGACCGGATGCTGGCCGACATCGCGAGCCGGCTGCGGCGGCTGCGTACGGACGAGTCGCCGTTCGTGGGCCTGGTCGACCCGCGGCACGCTCGCGGCGCGACGTGGGTCCGGCCGGAACTGGTCGGCGAGGTCACGTACGGGCAGTGGACCTCAGACGGCCGGATGCGGCACCCGGTCTGGCGCGGGCTTCGCCCGGACAAGATGCCCGGCGAGGTCGTCCGCGAGAGCTGAGTCGACCGGCCCGACGGCCGCGGGGCCGCCTCGGGGCCACGTGCTAACCGCCCGGGAGCGGGTGGGCCTCGTCGTGTAGCGGCGCCATCAGGTCGCCGTCGTCGGCGACCCGGGCCAGGGTGTCCTGGTAGTCGAAGCGCAGCGGCAGCCGGGTTCGGGCGTTCGACCGTGCCGCCTGGTCGACCTCGTCCCAGGTCACCGGGGTGGAGACGGTGGGGCGTTCGCGCCCGCGCAGTGAGTAGGGCGCGACCGTGGTCTTCGCCGCGTTGTTCTGACTCCAGTCGACGAGGACCTTGCCCGGTCGCAGCCGCTTCTCCATTCGCGAGACGATCAGCCGCGGGTGCTCCTTCGCCAACCGCTCGGCAAGCCGGCGGGCATAGCCGTGGACGGCCTCGACCTCGGCGTCGCCGTCCAGTGCGACGTACATCTGCATCCCCTTGGACCCGCTCGTCTTGGGATAGGCGAGCAGTCCCTCCTCGGCGAGCTCCTCGGCGAGGACGAGCGCCACCTGGCAGCACTCGATGATGGTCGCAGGCGCGCCCGGGTCGAGGTCCAGGACGAGACGGTCGGGGTTGCGAGATTTGTCGCCATCGACCCGCCATTGTGGAACGTGCATTTCCAGCACGGCGAGGTTGGCCAGCCACACCAGGGTGGGCAGCTCGTCGCAGACGACGTAGGTGACGGTGTCGGTGCCGCGCGTGCTGCCGGGGGAGGCCAACTCGACGGTACGCACCCAGTCTGGCGTGCCGCGGGGTGCGTTCTTCTCGAAGAAGCTGCCCGCCATGACGCCGTCCGGCCACCGCTTGCGGGTCAGCGGTCGGTCGGTGAGATGAGGTAGCAGTACCGGCGCGATCCGGGTGTAGTAGTCGATCACCTCGCCCTTGGTGGTGCTTTGCTCGGGGTAGAGCACCTTGTCGAGGTTGCTCAGCCCGAGCCTGCGGCCCTCGACGTCGACCCTGACCTTTTGCGCCATGACAGCAGTCTGCACTGCCCATCGCCACCGGACTCATGGCGTCAGCCGCTGCGAGTCAGCTCGGCACGTGGATACGCCCAGGACACATTGCTGCCAGCCCGTATCCCGGCTGGACGTGTACTGAGCGGCCACGCTGCCCGATGTTCGGGTTAGACGCAGCGCCCCCCGGGCATGAACGCGAGAGCATGTCGTGCGGACATGCATGGCGAACGGAGGTACCCGATGACGCTCAGCGATGACGACATGACGACCAGCGGTCCCGGCGGAACGGGAGAAGGTCCCGTGGACGGCGGCGCGAACCCGCAGGGGCAGGACGGTGGAGCCGACGGCAGCGCCGACGAGGGTCCGGCCGACGGCGGAACGAACGCGGAGGGTAGGGACGGCGGAGCCGACGGCAGCGCCGACGAGGGTCCGGCCGACGGTGGCGCGAACCCACAGGGCGTCGACGGCGGAGCCGACGGAGGCGCGCGCTGACCGTGTCGCCTGATCCGGATACGCCGGGCGGTCGACACGACCGCCCGGCGCTCCGCCGGTGCGTCCACATCGACCCGGCTCGGTTCGCTCGCGACCACTGGGGACGGGCACCGCTGCTGTCCCGGGCGGCTGAGCTGCTCGCGGCGGGCAACGTCCCGGGCTTCGCCGACCTGCTGAGCATGGACGATGCCGACGAGCTGCTGAGCCGCCGCGGGCTGCGCACGCCGTTCCTGCGGATCGCGTCCGAGGGTCGCGTCGTACCGCCGGCCGAGTTCACCGGCGGAGGCGGCGCCGGAGCCGAGATCACCGACCAGGTGCTCGACGAGCAGGTCCTCGCGCGCTACGCGGGCGGAGCGACGTTGGTCCTGCAGGGCCTGCACCGGTTGTGGCCGCCGCTGATCGAGTTCGCGGGCCGGCTCGCTGCCGAGTTGGCTGCGCCGGTCGGCGTGAACGCCTACCTGACCCCGGCAGGGAACAGAGGCTTCGCGACCCATTACGACACCCATGACGTGTTCGTCTTGCAGGTCGGAGGCCGCAAACGGTGGCGCGTGCACGAGCCGGTCCTGATCGATCCGCTGGAGCGTCAGTCGTGGGCGGGTCGTGCCGACGAGGTCGCCGCGGTGGCCGAGTCGCCGCCGGTCCTGGACACCGTCCTGGAGCCGGGCGACTCCCTGTACCTGCCACGTGGCTGGCTGCATGCGGCCGAGGCTCTGGGCGAGCCTTCGATTCACCTCACTCTGGGCGTCCGGGCGGTTACCCGGTATGCGCTCGTCGAAGCGCTGCTCGCCCTGGCCGCCGACGAGGTCGCCCTGCGGTCAGGCTTCCCACTCGGCTTCGACGTCACCGACCGGGACGAGCTTGCGCCTGAGCTCGCCGCGACGGCCGAGGCTCTGCAGGGCTGGCTGACCGACGCCGACCCTGGGGCCGTGGCTGCCCAC
>JBOGDU010000323.1:0-6192 GCA_050743145.1 Jiangellaceae bacterium
ATCCGGTAGGCCGTGCGCGCTGTGTTCGCCGACAACCCGACGACGGCCCACGTCGCCGGCGTGGTCAACAACCGTCGGATCACGTCCGGGTTCTGCCAGTCCGTCACGTCCACCATCCTGTCGAACCGCTTCCTCCTCCGACGCCTGGGTGCCGGTCGGAGGGCCAAGAAATCGGCGCTATCCATCGACGAGTTCCTACGGACCCGGTGCTAGAGCCCTGGCGTCTTGCGCGCGAACTGCCTAGCCGCTGCCCGTCAGCAGCTGGCGGGCCATCACCAGGCGCTGGATCTGGTTGGTGCCTTCGTAGATCTGGGTGATCTTGGCATCACGCATCATGCGTTCCACCGGGTAGTCGCGGGTGTAGCCGTAGCCCCCCAACAGCTGGACCGCGTCGGTCGTGATCTCCATCGCCGCGTCGGAGGCGAAGCACTTGGCTGCGGCTCCGAGGAATGACAGCGACTCCTCCTCACGCTCGCTCGCGGCCGCGGCACGGTACACGAGCTGTCGAGCCGCCTCGAGGTTCATGGCCATGTCGGCGAGCATGAACTGCACGCCCTGGAACTCCGCGACGGCCCGGCCGAACTGCTGGCGTTCCTTGACGTAGGCCGTGGCGACGTCAAGGGCGCCGGCGGCGATCCCGACGGCCTGCGCTCCGATGGTGACCCTGGTGTGGTCCAGCGACCGCAGCGCGATCTTCAGCCCCTGACCGGGTTCGCCGACGATCCGGTCGCCCGGGATCCGGCACCGGTCGAAGAGCAGTTCACGGGTGGGTGAGCCCCTGATGCCGAGCTTGCGCTCGGGTGGACCCAGCGAGCAGCCCGCGTCCGAGGCCTCGACGACGAACGCGGTGATGCCGCGACTGCCCGCGTCGGGATCGGTGACGGCCATCACGGTGTAATAGTCGCTGATTCCGGCATTGGTGATCCAGGACTTGTGCCCGGAGAGCACCCAGCCATCGCCATCGGGTAGGGCCCGGGCCTGCATCGACGCGGTGTCCGAGCCCGCCTCGCGCTCGGACAGGCCGTAGGAGAACAGAGCCTCGCCGGCGGCCACGGGCGGCAGATACCGCGCCCTGATCTCCTCCGAGCCGGCAAGCAGCAGGGGCATGGTGCCGAGCTTGTTCACCGCCGGGATCAGCGAGGTCGAGGCGCACGCGCGGGCCACCTCCTCGATGACCAGGCAGGTGGCCAGAGCGTCGGCACCGGCGCCGCCGTACCGCTCCGGTATGTGCGGGGCGTGGAACTCCGCCGCTCGCAATGCGTCATAGGACGCCTGTGGGAACGCGCCGGTCTCGTCGACCTCGGCGGCGTGCGGAGCGACCTTGTCGGTGCAGACGGCCCGTACGGCGTCGCGGACGGCTTCGTGCTCGTCGGTCAGCCGGTAGAGGTCGAAGTCCGCGTCCACTGGCACATGGTAGGACGTCCGAGTATCGGGCTCGCGGGCGACGGGCGCCACCGGGAGCGGCAGGTACGCTCGTCCGAAATCAGCAGGCCGGACGTGGAAGGACACGCGTGGCGATACGCATCGCGGTCGTGGGAACGGGCTACCTGGGGGCCGTTCACGCCGTCGGCATGGCCGAACTCGGTCACGATGTCGTCGGCATCGACGTCGACCGCGCGAAGATCTCCGCTCTCAGCAAGGGTGTGGCCCCGTTCTACGAGCCCGGCCTGGACGACCTGTTGCACCGGCACGTGTCGCTGGGGCGGCTGCGGTTCTCCACGGACATGGCGGACGCGGCCGACTCGGACGTGCAATTCCTGTGCGTCGGCACGCCGCAGCGCCGGGACGGCCTGGCAGCCGACGTGTCCATGCTCGAGGCGGCCGTCGAGGCGTTGGCCCCGCTGCTGAACCAGCCCTGTCTCGTCGTCGGCAAGTCCACCGTCCCGGTGGGTACCGCCGATCGGCTCGCCGCCCGGATCGCGAGAGTTGCCCCCGCCGGCGTCGAGCTGGCATGGAACCCGGAGTTCCTTCGCGAGGGCCACGCCGTCGAGGACACGCTGCACCCCGACCGCCTCGTCTTCGGGGTCCGGTCGCAGCAGGCCGAGGACGTGCTCAGGCAGGTCTACCAAGCGTCGATTGACCGCGGGGCGCCGGTCGTCGTCACCGACTTCCCGACCGCTGAGCTGGTCAAGGTCTCGGCCAACGCGTTCCTGGCCACGAAGATCTCGTTCATCAACGCGATCGCCGAGATCTGCGAGGTCACGGGAGCCGACGTCGCCAAGATCGCCGAAGCGATCGGTCACGACTCGCGCATCGGCCGGCGCTTCCTCGACGCCGGGCTCGGCTTCGGCGGCGGCTGCCTGCCCAAGGACATCCGGGCCTTCATGGCCCGGGCCGGTGAGCTCGGCGCCGCGCGCGCCCTGACCTTTCTGGCCGAGGTGGACGCGATCAACCTGCGGCGGCGCGATCGGGTGACCGAGATAGCCCGGGAGCTGTTGGGAGGTTCTGTGACGGGCCGTCGCGTCGCCGTGCTGGGTGTGGCGTTCAAGCCCGAATCAGACGACGTCCGCGACTCGCCCGCCCTTACCGTGGCCGGTCAGCTGCACCTGCAGGGTGCCCGCGTCACCGCCTACGACCCCAGGGCGCTGGAGACCGCGCGGCGGCAGTTCCCGACCTTGACCTACGCGGACACGGCGATCGATGCGTGCCGCGACGCCGACGTCGTGCTGCACCTCACCGAGTGGCGGGAGTTCCGCGAGCTCGACCCCGAGAAGGTCGGCGCTGTCGTGGCAGTCCGCAACGTGGTCGACGGCCGCAACTGCCTCGACGTCGATGCCTGGCGAGCCGCGGGCTGGAACTACCGCGGGCTGGGCCGACCCTGACGAGGCGGGCCGTGCGGCGACGTCGCTCCCTGCGGTGCGTGCCTACGATCCGGCCGGTCAGCCGGCGTTCGTCGAGACCGACCGGTTGTCAGGCCGGGTCTCCGTTGCCTCCGTGAGATGCCGGACGCCGTCCGCGCGCAGGTAGCTGAACATGAGGTTGCCATCGGCCGGGGCCATTCGAACCGCCATCGAGATTCCCGCCAGGACGATCAGGATGCCGGCCATCTCGGCTGCTTCCTCCAGGGCCATGGCGATGTACCGCCACCGGAGTTCGGCTCCGGCGTTGATGAGCGCGACGTCCAGAAACTCCAGCCCCATCGCCCCGCCGATCGACACCGCCAGACCGGCGAATACGAAGGTACGCGGCCGGCGGGGGAGTGCTCGGAAGGTCGGGACCAGGACTGCGAGGGACAGCACAAGGATGGCCGAGGCCGGCAGCAACCAGCCCAGCTGGATCAGTGCGGAGTCTGCGTCGATGGCCGCGGCGGTCCATCGGGCACCGCGCTCGTGCAGCGAGACCACCTCGTCGAGGGACAGCAGCGCAAAGATGACAGCCAGGACCCTCCAGGCCACGATCTCGCGGGATCGCGCCGAGCCCGTGACGGCAAGCTGGCCGACCATGGCCGCAGCGCAGGACGCCGCCACCAGCAGCGCGGCGGTCCACCATGCGGCCAGGGTCCGCTCCTGACCGGCGTCGAGCAAGGCGAAGACGTCGACGAGAGGCCCGCTGTCCGGACGGATGATCGTCCGTCCCACGACTGCTGCGACGTGCAGGATCATTACCGCCACACAGCCGAGTACGAGGATCTTGCCGATGGTGAACCGGGGGTCGTCCCTGAGGATCGATCGACGCATCGTCCGGAGGCCAGGGGCCGAACGCTTCATGAACGGGAGGCTAACAGCGCCTCGAAGCGACTCGGTCGTCCCGAACACGCGACGGCGCAGCACGACGTGGTCCAACGGCCGCGCCACACTTGGCAGGGACAGCCGTCAGGCAGGTGCCGGGCAGTCCGCGAGCGCGCGACGCCATCCCTCGACGGCCGCCAGGAGATCGTGGTCGGGTTCGGTCGGCGCGAAGAGGTAGTTGGGGTGCGGGTTCGAGAGATCGCCCGTGATCGTCTGTCGTTCCACGGGCGACCGGTCCCCGGTGAGCTGGTAGTACCGGTAGCCCGTTCCACCCATGATCTCGGTGAGGACGCGGGCAGGTTCGCGGTTGACCAGGACCTCACAGAAGACCCACGGCCGGTACTCGGCCAGGACTCGCCGGGCGCCGCGAAGAACCAGATGCTCCGTCGTCTCGGTGTCGATCTTCACAATGGCCGGACGCCCGTTCGTGAGCTCCTGGTACCGGTCGAGTGACTCGACGAGCACCTCGACGTCACGAGACGACGGACGGAAGCCCTTGGCGAGGGAGTTGGACGAATCGGTCCGGTCGGACAGGTACAGCCTGGCCGAGCCCGCGACCTCTCCGGCAGCGAACTGCTCGAGACGGTAGGTGAGGTCGTTGTCTGCGGCGATCCGGCGCGCCCAGGCGCTGATCTCGGGTGTCGGTTCGAAGCCGACGACCTCGCGGTTGGTGTAGGTACGCGCGAGCAACCCGTAGACGCCGATATTGGCCCCGACGTCCCACACCGCGCCGGGATGTGCGGCCTCGCACAGCGCGAGGAACCAGGGAAGCATGTCCGGCTCGAACGCTCCCAAGCCGTCCTGCTGCAGGACGCGTGCGACGTACAGCGACGTGGGCACTCTGAACGTGAGTTCCCGCCGAGGCTGGTGCTCGGATGATTCCGGCGGCAGGGGCAGGGGGAGTGAGAAATCGAGCCTCGGCGCGGCTGCCGCTCCGCCGGCGGCATTGCCGTTCGTCTCGTCGACCGCTCGCCTCCCCGGACGCGTTCGCCACGCAGCGAGCAACCTGCGCGGAAGGCGACGTAACCCGGTCCTCGGGATCCGTAGAGCGTCGACAGCCGCCCGCCCGACCTGCATCGCCGTGGAGGCTCTGAGCGCCCGCAGCTCGTCGTCGGCCGAACGCAGGTCGCGGCGCGTGCGGTCCCGATCCTTGGAGAGAGCCCTCAGCCGGTCGAGAACGTCAGCGGTGCCCTGCGCAGACCGATGCAGCGTCTCCAGGCCGGCCGTCACCAGGTCGAGGGCCGAACGGCCGGCACTTCGCAGCGGCACCGACCTACGTTGCAGCGCGAGTGCGCCGAACACGTCGAGTTCTGCGGCGTCGTCGATCTCGACCGCATGGAGAAGCTGGCAGCCCACCAGAGCGAGAGTCGTGACAAGCTTCTCCGCCTCGGGCTCGAACAGGAAGAGGTCGGTGAGTACGACCAACCGACTGGACTCGGGTCGGCCCTCGATCTGGCCGAGCACGTCGTCGATCTCGGCCTGGCGGACGATAACGACCGGGAGTGCCGCGGTGTGGGGGGCGACGGCCGTGTCGTCACGAACCTCGACACCGTCGAGCTGCGGAGGCGTCGCGGTTCCGGGCTTGCCGGCAACCCAACTGACAGCGGAGGCGCCGGCTGTCTGCGCGATGAGGAAGTCATTCAGCAGCATGACGCATCTTCTGAACCGGTGATGTGGTCGGGTGAGGGTGTCACCGTACTGGTCAGGTCGCTTCCTCGAGCAGGTCGCGGGGGATCTCGTCGCCTGCCTGCATCGCCGCCCAGAGCCGACCAGCCCGCTCGTCGTCCCAGTCGACGGTATTGCCCACCCGGCCGAGCGGCACGGTCAACGTGTCGCCGGCGCCGGAGGTGACCTCCCGCATGGCGAGGCCAAACCGCACGAGGTCGATCGGTCCGGTCTGTACGTCGACGGTCAGCGCGTCACCGCCGGACAGGGCCGTGCGGGTGAGCTCGAGGGGGTTGAGCAGCGTTCCCGGAGACAGAGCGGTCGACGCGATGGACCCGATGAGCTCGCGCTGCCTCTCGACCCGGCCGAGGTCCGCGGTCGGGTCGAAGTCGCGGGCGCGCGCGAAGCCGAGCGCGTTGGGTCCGTCGAGGATCTGGCAGCCTGCAGGCAGGTCGATGTGGGCCTTGTCGTCCTGGATGGGCTCGTCGAGGCACATCTCTACGCCGCCGAGCGCGTCGACGACGGAGGCGAAGCCACCGAAGCCGATCTCGACGTAGTCATCGATCGCGACGCCTGTTGAACTCTCGAGCGTCTCGACCAGCAGCGGAGCGCCGCCGAAGGCGAACGCCGCGTTGATCCATTCCTCACCGCTGCCGGGAATGTCGACCAGGGAGTCGCGCGGAACGCTCACCAGGGCGGGACGTCCGTCGGTGGGGACATATAGCAGCATGATCGTGTCGGTGCGACGGCCTTCGGCCGACCCGGTGCCGAGATCGGCCTGCTCCTCGCGGGACAGGTC
>JBOGDU010000324.1:0-7361 GCA_050743145.1 Jiangellaceae bacterium
CGTGTTCACCGAGACCACGACGATCGGGCTGCGCGAAACGGCGGTCGACAAGCGCGCGCTGGACCGTGCTGAACACACGGTCGACGTCCACGGCCATCGCGTGCGAGTGAAGACAGCCAGACTGAACGGCGTGGTGGTCAACGCCCAGCCAGAGTACGACGACGTCGTCGCTGTCGCCACACATCTCGGCCAGCCGGTCAAGGCGGTCATGGCCGACGCCGCGCTCGCGGCGAGAGCGCTGGTCCGGGACGCAGGGTCGGCGCCGTGAGCGTTCTCAGCCGAGGGGCGCTCGCGACCGCGGCCGCCCTGGCCGGGTTGCTCGTGCTGCCGGCCGACGCCTCCGCCACCACCCAGGACGGGTCGCCGGGCGTCGTCCTGTTCGGCGTCGCGGGGCTGGCCTGGTCCGATGTCAGCGCGGAGGGAACTCCGACCCTGTACGCGTTCACGGGCTCGGACGCCGTCGCATCGATGACCGTGCGAACGGTCCGGTCGAGGACATGCATGGTCGACGGCTGGCTGACCCTCGGCGCCGGACGCAGGGCCACCGACCTCGTCGACGCCGACGGCGACGACGAGCCGGACCGGTTCTGCCGTGAGCCGCCGCCACCGGTCACAGGCTCGGGCAACGCTGCGACGGTCCCGGGATGGGACATGCTGGCCGAGGCTCAGCGGGAGGAGTCGTACGACACGCAGCTCGGCCTGCTCGGCGGACGGATTGCCGCGGCCGGCACCTGCGCGACGGCCGTGGGTCCCGGCGCCGCACTGGCGCTGGCCGACGACTCGGGGAGGGTAGCGGAGTACCGCACCAGCCCGACAGGTCTCGACGCGGACGTGCTCACCAGGTGCCCGGTCACGGTCGTCGATCTCGGCTCGCTGCCGTCGCCGGTCGAGGGCAGCGACGAGGCCGCGCAGGACGCCGCGGTCGAAGTCCGCGAGGCGGCGGCGACCGCGATCGACGCCAGGCTCGGTCAACTGCTCTCGGAGGTCCCCGACGGAGTCGCCGTGCTGGTCGCCGGGGTGGCCGACAGCGCCCCGACGACGAGGCCGGCCGAGGACGAGCCCAGCCCGATCGCGCCGTCGGCTCTGCGGGTGGCGCTGGCGGGCGGCCCGAGCCCGGACGGCACGCCGTTCGGGCCGAGCTGGCTGAGCTCACCCTCGACCCGCTGGACCGGCCTGGTGCAGCTCACCGACGTCGCGTCCACGCTCGCCTCCTACGCGGGCGTGGACGATCCCACGGAGGGTACGGTCGGGCGGCCCTGGCGAAGCGCGGGCCGACATCCGGCATCCACCCAGGAAACCATCGACCAGCTCGTGGCGACCGACCGCGCCGCCCAGGTATTCCGCACGCAGTCCGGGCCGTTCTTCCAGATCCTCGGCGTGGCCCAGGTGGTGTTCTTCACCAGTGCCCTCGTCTGGGTGCGTCGCCGGCCGGCCGACCGTCACCGGGTGGCCCGTGTAGTGCAGTACGTCGCGCTGGGTGCCGCCGCGTTCCCGGTTGCGTCGTTCCTGGCCAACCTGGCTCGGTGGTGGCGGTTCGAACGTGCCGGAACCCTGCTGTGGACGACCCTGCTTGCCATCACCGTGCTGGTGACGGTTCTCGCCCTCGCGGGTCCGTGGCGGCGGAGGATCTACGGCCCACCGGGGATCGTCGCCGGTCTCACCGCCACCGTGCTGGCCGTCGACGTGTCCACGGGCTCGAACCTCCAGCACGCGAGCCTGCTCGGCCTCTCGCCGCTGGTGGCAGGACGGTTCTACGGATTCGGCAACATCCCGTATGCGATCTTCGTCGCGTCGGCCCTGGTCGCAGCCGCCGCGCTCGCCCAGTGGCTGCTCGACCGCGGCGCCTCCCGGCGGCGCGCCGCAGGCATCACAGCGCTGGTGGGACTGGTCACGGTCGCGATCGACGGGCTGCCCCAGGCCGGCGCCGACGTCGGAGGAATCCTGGCGACCGTACCGGGCTTCGCCGTCCTGGTACTCGGCGTCGCAGGTGCGCGCACGACCATCGTGCGGATGGTCGCCGCGGTAGCACTCGCGGTGGCGGCCTTCGCCCTTGTCGCCTGGCTCGACTGGCTCCGGCCGGCCGCCAGCCGGACCCATTTCGGCGAGTTCTTCGCCGACGTCCTCGACGGGGACGCGTGGACCGTCGTGTGGCGGAAGGCCCGGGCCTCGATCGGCACGCTCCAGCGCAGCCCGTACTACGGATGGCTGGTGCCGGTCGCGTACGGCGTGATCATCTGGGCCGTTCGGTCACCGGGCGTCGCCGGAGTGAGAGAGGCAGTCGCGCGCTGGCCGGTGTTGCGGCCGTTGATCTGGGCCGGGCTCGTGACCGGTGCGGCCGGCTTCGCGCTGAACGACTCCGGCATCATCGTGCCCGCGCTGCTGTTGACGATCGGGATACCGCTGGTGGTCAGTGCCGTCGCGCACGCCCAGGAATCGGCAGCCCCTCCGGTAGCCGAACCGGCGAGACCCCCCGTGTCGCCAGCGCGCGCGCGACGTGCAGCCACTGTCGACCCCGGTGCACCTGGGACCGCCAGTCCGTCCCGGTGACCCGGTGGTGGAACGGCACCTCGACCTCCTGGATCCGGTAGCCCTGCCGGAGCAGGTCGATGGTCAGACCGACCTCGACGCCGAACCCGTGCGCCAGCGGCTGGGCGGCTGCAAACGCCGACCGGGTCAGGCAGCGCTGGCCCGACAACGGCTGCGCTGGGACCCAGTCCGTAGCCCGTTCGATGCCGTCGCGTGCGAGTCGGACGACGAATCCGTGGCCGCCACCGGCCGAGCGCTGGCTCGGCAGCGTCGCGATCGTCATGTCGGCGGTCCCGTCGAGCACCGGGCCGATCAACGGAGCACCCTTCGCGGCCGTGGCCTCCAGGTCACCGTCCAGGAACAGCAACGCCCGCGGCGCGGCCCGCCCGCGCTCGCGACTCTCGATGGCTGCGACGACCGCTGCGCCGGTCTCCATCGCTGCGGCCTTCCCCCGGTTGCGTGAGTGCCTGACCACGACGACGTCAGCCCGGTCCACCGCGGCGGCCGTGCGGTCGGTGGACCCGTCGTCGACCACGACGACGAGATCGACGCCGGGCAGTTCGGCAGCCGCCTGTGCGGTGCTCGCGATGCGAGCCTGCTCGTCCTTGGCCGGGATGACGACGGCTACGCTCTCCGGTCGCGACACGGTGCGTCTGTCCGCAGTGGTCACGGGCGGGAGCCTACGGCGCCGCCGGACCCTCGCAACAACGACTAGCTCCTCTACCTGGCCGACTGGGCTCGGGCAGGGGTGGCCCACGATGCATGTACGGCCCGATCAGCCGTGACTCCATAGACCGGGTGATGCCCGGAATATGACGATCCGCATAGAAAGATGTTCGCTCGACAACTTCCGTTCGCCAATTCATACGGGGTAGTGTTGACACGACCTCGGTCGCTCTTGTTTCCCCCGTCAAGAGCGGCCGAGGTTTTCCAATCGTCACCTGATGGTCACCTGGCGGTTGGCCAGCCCGGCCCGGGCACGACGCTCGTCGGCAGATAACGCGGACGTCGTCGCGACCGCCGTGGAGAGCCGTTCGGCCAGGTGCGTCGCCGGTTCCTCGACGTCCTCCGGGGCTGTGCCGGCGACGAGGTCCCACACCGGCACCAGCCGACCCAGAGCGCGGAACATGCCGAGCAGCCGGGTTCCTCGGCCGAGATCGTCCTCGCCCCGAGCGTGCAACCGCGCCAGCCCGTCGAGCAACATCTCCTCGTCGTGGGGAACCACCCACCGGAGTTGGTCGCGGTCGCCGAGGCGGCACCAGTAGGCGGCCTCGACCGACACCAGCCGGGCCGCCGGGAGTATCGCGGCATTGGCCTGCTCGAGGGACGACCGCGTGTCGGCATCGGCGCCCTCTTCGCCTTCGAGCCAGAAGTCGAAGGTCTCGTGCACCGTCACCTCGAACGGGGCCGAGGTGTCCAGCAGGTCCTGCAACCGTGGGCCGTCGGCGCCGGGGAGTGCGGGTGCGACCGTCGCGCCGGGGTCGGCGTCCAGCGCTCGGCTGAGAGCGTGGCCGAGGTCGGCACTCGCGTCGCCGGTGGCGCTCGTCGTCTGCAGCCCGAGCAGGATCTGGCCACCGGAACGCACCAGCGCAGGCAGGGCCATCGGCAGCAGCGAGGCGACGACGACGTCGCGGCCGGCATGCGGATCGGCGAGGCGGACGGGCGCCGTCGCCGCGGAGACGATCTCGCGCAGGGCGATCCAGTCGCCCTCACCGGTAAGGCCCTCGAAGGGGCGGGCCACATATCCGCGATCAGCAGGACGCGACCGCTTCCCGTGGCAGACCTTGTACCGCTTGCCCGAGCCGCATGGGCACGGCTCGCGCGGCCCGACGACGGGAACGTCGCCGCCGAGGTCGGCGCCGGCCGTCCTCGGCGGCTTTCCATGCTTCACCGGATTCGCCCGCCCGGCGGTCGATCGGGACGCGGAGTCTGCCACGGACGTCGAGCGTAGACGCTCAGAGACGGAGGACCGCGTAGACGGTGACGTCGGGTCCGCTGTTGGTCACGCCCCACTCGGCGGCGACCGAGTCAACGATGGCCAGGCCCCGGCCGCGGATGTCGGCGAGCGACGTTGCCGCGATGTGCGGGCGGTCGCGCCCGCCGCCGTCGGTCACCGCGATCCACACCCGTGCAGCGCTGGAGGTCCAGCGCAGGCGGATCTCGCCGGCGCCGTTGAGGCGGGCCACGGACGAGCGCGGCCGGGCGTGCCGTACGGCGTTGGCCACGAGCTCGCTCACCACGAGCAGGCAGTCCTCGACCACTCGAGTGGGCAGCCCTCGTTGCACCAGGTCGTCACGCACCAGGTGTCGCGCAGCAGGAACGCTGCTGGGCAGGCTCGGGAAGTCGGCCGTGTACGTGTCGCCGACCGCGGAGGCCATGATCCGGCCCACGGCGGCTCCCTCCTGGCGCCCGATGCCCGTTCGATGCCCGTTCGGTGGTGTGCCGTCCGCAAGGAGTGGTGCCCGCTCTAGGGGGGTGGTCAAACGTCCCGGAGCCTGTGATGTCGATCGCTCACCGTCCGCCCGAGCCGCTGCTCGCCCCGCAGGGAGAGTGCTCGCGAGCTCGTTTCCCGCTCATCCGCCCCATGATCATGTCGATTTTGCTGCCCTCGGGGGTGGCAAAATCGACATGATCACGGGGTGGGGCAAGCGTGCCAAAAGCGTTCCACGGAGCCCGCGTGCGCGCAGTGGCGTGTCAGCGGGCGTCGGTAGGGTCGGTCTTGTGGCGACACTCAGGATCGGAGCGCATGTCGAGCAACTCGACCCGCTGGCCGAGGCCGCGGCCCGCGAGGCCGATGTCGTCCAGTTCTTCCTCGGCGATCCACAGGGCTGGAACGCACCAGTGGTCGCCTTCGACGGTGGCGCGCCTGCGCTGCGCGCCGCGGCCGAGGCCGCCGGCGTCGATCTCTACGTCCACGCGCCGTACCGCCTCAACGTCGCTACCACCAACAACCGGATCCGGATTCCGAGCCGCAAGCTCCTCCAGGAACACGTCGACGGGGCGGCCGAGATCGGCGCCAGGGCCCTGATCGTCCACGCCGGTCATGTCCTGCAGTCCGACGATCCCGAGGCCGGTTTCGAGAACTGGCGGAAGTGTGCCGAACGGCTCGACATGAAGCTGCCAGTCCTGATCGAGAACACGGCCGGTGGCGACAATGCGATGGCACGGCGCCTCGACCGCATCGCGCGGCTGTGGGATGCCGTCGGCGACTACGGACTGGGCTTCTGCCTGGACACCTGTCATGCCTTCGCCGGCGGCATCGAGCTCTCCGACGTGGTCACGAACATGCTCGCCATCACCGGCCGAATCGACCTCGTCCACGCCAACGACAGCCGCGACACGTTCGACTCCGGAGCTGACCGGCACGCGAACCTCGGCGACGGCTCGATCGGTGCCGAGACGATCTGTGACGTGGCCCAAGCGGCCGGTTCAGCAGTCGTCGTCGAGACACCCGGGGGCGCGGAGGGGCAAGGCGCCGACATCGCCATCGTGCGCAAGCGGCTGGGCCAGGGCTAACCCGCCAGGGCGTCGGGCCGCGTCGGTTCGGATCCGGCCACGGCGTCTGGGTGCACTGCGTCACGGACGACGCGCAGCGCGTCGGTCAGCGCACGAAGCTCGTCGGGGCGCAGTAGCCCGGTGAACCAGTCCTCGACGTCGTCGAGGTGACCGCCGATCACGCCGCCGATCCGATCGGTCCCGACCGCGGTTATCCGAGCCCACGTGCCGCGACGATCGGTGTCGCAGCTCTCGCGGACCACCAGGCCGTCACGTTCGAGGCGGTCGACCACCCGGGTGATTCCGCTGGTCGACAGGCTGGTCTGAGCCGCTAGGTCGCTCATTCGCAGCCGCTGGTACGGCGTGCGGGCCAACCTGAGGAGCACTTCGAACTCGGTCATCGAGAGCCCGTGTTCCTGGAAGCGCGGTGCCAGTTTGGTGATCAGTCCCTGGTGCGCCTCGATGAACAGCCCGACCGCGGTCAGTCGCGGATCGTCGAACGTCTCGGCGCGCATGTAGCTAGTGTAACAAATGTTGTGGAGTGGAATATCCTCTAGAGGAACACTGCTACAGCAGCTACATTACCGGTTCAGCGAGAGGACAGTGATCCACATGACCGAGGTCAGCATCGCGACGACCCGCGAGTGGAACGGTGTGACCGTGCCCGAGGCCGGCACGTTCACCATCGACCCGAACCACTCGAATGTCGGCTTCGTCGCCAGGCACATGGTGTTCACGAAGGTCCGCGGCCAGTTCCCCGAGGTCGAGGGCACAGTGACCCTGGCCGAGGACCCGACCGAGTCGACCGTGGACGTCACCATCAAGACGGCGACAGTCAACACCGGTGCCCCCGATCGTGACCAGCATCTGCGTTCGGGAGACTTCTTCGACGTCGAGAACCACCCCGAGATGACCTACCGCTCCACGAACATCCGCCACGTGGGTCGCGACGAGTTCGTCGTCATCGGCGATCTCACCATCCGCGGAGTCACCAGGCCGGTCGAGCTCGCAGTCACCTTCGAAGGGGCTGGCGTCAACCCCTGGGGTCGGCAGGTGGCCGGTATCAGCGCTCGCGCCGAGGTCGACCGCGAGCAGTGGGGGCTCACCTGGAATGCCGCCCTCGAGACCGGCGGCGTCCTGGTCGGCCGCAAGGTCATCCTCGAGCTCGAGGTCCAAGCCGCCCGCGCCTGACCAGCGCGAGCCGGGGCGCGGGGACGCCGCGGCGGAGGCTGAAGCACGCCAACGCCGAGCCGGGACGTGGGGATGCCGCTGCGGAGGCTGAAGAACGAAGTCCGGGAACGTGCAGGCGGTGACGCCAGCACCATGGTCTGGATCTAGCC
>JBOGDU010000325.1:0-6960 GCA_050743145.1 Jiangellaceae bacterium
GCCGGCGGCACGCGTCGAACGCCTCGCCCCGGTGTGGCGCCGACGCCGCTACCACGACCGCGACGTCGCCGACCTCCAGGTCGCCGACCCGGTGGACGGCGGCCAGCGCACGGATGGGGAAGGTCGCCGCGACCTCGTCGGCCACCTCGCGCAGGATCGAGGCCACGGACGGATGGGCGGTGTAGTCGAGCTCGCGCACGGCACGGCCGCCGTCAACATCGCGCACCGTGCCGACGAAAAGGCAGGTCCCGCCGGCCCCTGGGTCGCCGACCGCCGCGAGTACCTCGGCCACGGACAGCGGCTCCTCGCGCATGGCCAGCAGCCGGACGACCTCCACGGCGCGAACCTACCGCCTGGCGCCTCCGCGTCAGGAACGGCGCCGGCGTCGGGCTCGGCGGACGACGGCGGCGGTACCCAGCACCGCGACGGTGGCTCCGGCCGCTCCGAGCGTCGCGGTCTCCCGCCGGCCGATCCGCCGCGACGCGACCGCGTGCCGGCCGCTGACCTCGTCGAGCACCACCTCGAGAGCCATCGCGTTGTCGAACGACGGACGCCATCCGGCGGCTCGCAACCGCTCCGACGGCACCACCCAGGGATGGGTGACGTAGCGGAGCTCGCTGGCCGGCGCCGGCGTGACCCCCAGCCGGTGCAGACGCTCCGCAGCCCCGAACGCGAATGACGCCGGGAGCTCTATACCGGCCTTCCCCGACAGCGCCTCGACCTCCGCGCGGTCCAGCCAGCCGTCGCAGCCGACCGTGAGCGGACCCTCCAGCCCGTCGAGCACCACGGCCTCGAGCGCGGCGGCGAGGTCGTCGACGTGGCAGAACTGCCACGCGGGGGTGCTTCCCCGCACGACCAGAAGGCGGGGGGACTCGAAATGGCGGGTCAGGACGGTGTCGACGCCGGGCCCGGCCATCGCGGCGGGACGGACGACAGTCACGGCGGTCCCCGGATGCGACCGCGGCGACCGCGCGCACAGTGCCTCCACCTCGAGCAGGTCGCTGATGAGCGCCCCGTCGGCCGAGGCCCGCAGCGGTGCGTCCTCGTCCAGCGGAACGGGGTTGTCGGGCAGGGCCCCGTACACCATGGCGCTCGTGACGACGACGACGCGGCGGACGGCCGCGGCGGCCGACGCGGTCAGCACCGTCTGCGTGACGCGCAGGTTGTGCCGCGACCGCGCCGCGATGTCGTCGGTGACGCCGATGTCGAGGGCGGCGTGGACGACGACCTCACACCCCGCCAACCGGGTCACCAGGGCGGGGTCGGTGACGTCGAGCACCCGCCAGGTGACGCCCTCGACGTCGCCGCGCACCCCGTCGACCGCCACGACACGGCGCAGCTCGGGCCGGAGGGCAAGGCGTGCGACGAGGGCATGGCCGACCCCCGAAGCGGCGCCGACGACGCCGACCACGAGACCGGACGACCGGTTGCGCCGAGCGCGAACCCCGCCAGGCCGCCTGCTCACGACGTGCCCTCCTGCCGATACCGTGGAACGCATGACGCGCTCCGTACCGCTGCCCATCCTGCCCGAGGTTTCACGATGAGCGACGTCCCCTTCGGGTTCCGTCCCGACGACGACCCCGACGGCTCCGGCGACGAACCCAACGACGAGGGCGAGGGCGTGCCGGCGCAGCGGTCCGGCGGCGACGAGGCAGCGGTGCCGGGCGAGCCGGGCGATCCCTTCGCGCAGTTGTTCGGTGCCCTGGGCGCCGGCGGTTCGGGCACGCCCGACCTCGGGGCCATGTTGCAACAGCTCGGCCGGATGCTGTCCTGGAAGGGCGGCCCGGTCAACTGGGACCTGGCCAACCAGTCGGCGCGGCAGGTGGTCGCAGCAGCCGGCGACCGCTCGGTGAGCGGCGTCGAACGCCGCACCGTCGAGGACGCGTTCCGGCTGGCCGACACCTGGCTCGACGACGCGACATCCTTCCCGGCCACCGGCGGGTCGCCGCGCACCTGGAGCCGGGCCGAATGGGTCGAGGGCACCCAGGCCGCGTGGCGCGGTCTGGTCGAGCCCGTCGCCGCGCGCGTCTCGGAGGCGATGGGCAGGGCGCTTCCGCCGGAGATGGCACAGGCGGCGGGCCCGCTCGTGGGGATGATGCAGCAGGTCGGCGTCTCGATGTGGGGCGCGCAGGTCGGCCAGGGCATCGGCCGACTCGCCGGCGAGGTCGTCGGCTCCACCGACGTCGGCCTCCCGCTCGCCGAGGGCCATCCGGCCCTGCTGCCGGCCAACGTCCGGTCCTTCGGCGAGGGCCTCGGCATCGACGAGCGCGACGTCACGCTCTACCTCGCCCTGCGCGAGGCCGCACACCTGCGGCTGTTCGCGCACGCGCCATGGCTGCGGCCCCATCTCCTGTCGCTGGTCGAGGAGTACGCCCGCAACGTCTCCGTCGACACCGGCCGGATCGAGTCGTCGCTGCGCGAGCTCGACCCCCAGCGCCCCGAAGCCATCCAGGAGGCCCTGGAGGGTGGGTTGTTCGACCTGCCGACCACGCCCGAGCAGAAGGCCGCGCTCGAGCGGCTCGAGCTTGCGCTCGCTCTCGTCGAGGGCTGGGTCGACGACGTCGTCACCCAGGCGACCGGGGGGCGGCTCCCGTCGGCTGCACCGTTACGTGAGACGGTGCGCCGCCGCCGCGCCACCGGTGGACCGGCGGAGCAGACGTTCGCGACACTCGTCGGACTCGAGCTGAGGCCCCGACGGCTCCGGGAGGCGTCGGCGTTCTGGACCGCGGTCCGCGAGGCGCGCGGCGTGGACGAGCGCGACGCGGTGTGGGCCCACCCGGACCTGATGCCGACCACCGACGACCTGGTCGACCCGGCGTCCTTCCTCGACCGCGACGAGCTGGACGTCTCCGCCCTGGACGACGCCCGCGAGGACGACACCGACCAAGGCCCCGCGCTCGGCGATACCCAGACCGACCAGGGTCCCGCGTCCGGCGACGACGATGCCGACCAGGGTCCCGCGTCCGGCGACACCGCACGCGACTGAGCCTCCGCGCCGACGCCGCCCCACCGGTCCCGGCTAGAGATCGCTCGCAGGCAGCCCGGCGGCGTGGCTGAGCCCGTCGAGGAAGCCCCGGGCGCGCTCGGCCCGCGGGTACCGGTCGACCAACGCCCAGAATGCGGGACCGTGGTCGACGACGAGGAGATGGACCAACTCGTGGACCAGCACGTAGTCGAGCACCCAGCCGGGAACGCCCTTGAGGCGGTCGGAGATCCGGATCGAGGCGTCGATCGGCGTGCACGAACCCCACCGCGACTGCTGGTCGCCGGACCAGCGCACGGAGGCGGCCTCGGCGCGGCCCTCGAGATGGCGACGGGACAGCTCGCGGGACCGAGCCATCAGTCGTGCATCGCTGGGCGTCCGACGGCGCTCCTTGGCGGCGAGGCGCTCGAGCATCGTGTCGACCCAGCGCTTCTCCTCAGCCTTGCTGAACCTGGCCGGCATGCACACCACGATTCGACCGCCATCGCGGTAGGCGGTCACGGTGCGCCGCCGGCGCTGCGAGCGGCGCACCTCGACCACGTGCTCGTCCATGGCCGCACGCTACCTGCCCCCGGCGACGAAGAACTTCTCATCCACACCCCGTGGACAGTGTCTGCCCAGGCCACCGGTGCCGGCCCACGCGGCTTCCGGCGGCTGTCAACAATCGTTCCCACCCCTGATCCACAGTTCTGACCGGATCAGTGCACAGGTATTCCACAGGGTTTTCCACAGGGCGTGGACAGCTGGGCGCCGTTCATGTTGACCTGCCCGTCACGCCGCCTCTACGGTCACCTGCGACGGGCCCTCGTCACGACGGCCGGTCGCATGCACGGGGAAGGCGTGCGGGCCGCGACGACCGGGCGGGGGGGCACCCGCCGCAAATGCCGGCCGGACGGCCGCCTCGTCACCCTGCAGTCGGGGCAGTCGGACGGCCGGCAGTCTATTCCCGGGTGATTCGTCCGGACTAGCCCAAGCTCGAGGGGCTGCAGGGTCCACCTCAGGAGCTCGACCGCGCTGCCGTAGGGTTGCGCCCGACGTGAGCGGGTACCAGCCGAGACCCGGCTCCCGTTCCCGGCAGCACCACAAGACAGGAGGCCACCATGGCTGAGACCGACACCGAGACCTACTCGGGCGAGTTCTACTGCGTGAAGTGCAAGGCGAAGCGCGAGGCGACCGGCCACGTCGTGGTCAACGACAAGGGAACCCGCATGGCGAAGGCCGTGTGTCCGGTGTGCTCGACCAACCTCAACAGAATCCTCGGCAAGGCCTGACACCCAGCACCTCGATGGTGAAGGGGCGGCACCGTGTTCGCGGGTGGCCGCCCCTCACCATGTCCGGGACCGTCCTGTGGACGCCGACCCGGACCGGGTGGTTGCCCGGCAGGATGCGTCGGGTACGCATCGTGTGGGGAGGTCAGCCGTGCGCCCGCTGGTCCACCCCGCGCTCGCCCGGGCCTGGCGCGATCCGGCCACCGTCCAGATCGGCCTCGATCCGGCTCGCGCGGTCGTCATCGGCGGCCTCGGGCCGGCCGAGACCGTGCTGTTCCGCTCGATCGACGGCGCCCGCGACGAGCGTGTGCTCCGCGACACCGCCACGCGGGCAGGCGGCGACGCGGCAACGGCCGACCGTCTGGTCGACGTCCTGCGCACGGCTGGGGTGCTGGTCGACGCCGACCGGGCCGCCCCCGACGATCCCGGCGACGTGCTCGCACCCGACCGGGCCAGCCTCGGCCTGCTGAACGGCTCGGCCGACGGAGGAGCAGCCGCCCTCCAGACGCGCCACCGGGTCCACGTCGAGGTACACGGCGCGGGTCGCGTCGGCGCCACTCTCGCGCGGCTGCTCTGCGCCGCCGGCGTCGGGCGGGTCACGGTGGACGATCAGGCCCGAGCCAGCGCGGCGGACGTCACACCGGGCGGGCTCGGTGCGCACGACGTCGGTCGTCCGCGTGGTGTCGCCCTCGAGGCCGCGCTGCCCTGCCCCGACGACCTGCCCGGCCGCGACGACTCTGGTCAGGCGCCGGCCATCGTTGTGCTCGCTCCCTCCCGTGGCACCGCGCGTGACGAGGCCGCCGTCCTCGTCCGCGCCGGAGTCACGCACCTCGTCGCACGCGTCGTCGAGACCACCGGGATCGTCGGGCCGCTGGTCGTCCCCGGCCAGACGTCATGCCTGCGCTGCCACGATCTGCACCGGACCGACCGTGACCCGGCGTGGCCCCGGATCCTGGCCCAGATCGAGCGTGATCCGCCCGGCGTGGGGGCATGTGACGTCACACTCGCGGGGCTGGTCGGCGCACTGGCGGCCCAGCAGGCCCTGGCCCACGTCGACGGCTTCGTACCCACGACGGTCGACGGCACGGTCGAGATCCGCCTGCCCGGCGGGCTGCCGCGGCGCCGGAGTTGGCGCCCGCATCCGGCATGCGGCTGCACCTGGCCGCCATGATGGCCAGTCCGTCCGAGGTCAGCCCGAGACGCCGGGCGGTGGGAGGTCGGCCGCCGGCACAACCCGTACCTCGAACATCGTCGGCCAGCGCTTGCCGGTTACCCACAGGCGGCCCGAACGGGCGTCGACGGCGATGCCATTGAGCACCGCCTCGGGGTCGGTCGAGCCGATCTCCTCCACCAGCGGCGATCCGTCGATCCACCCGGTGACCTCACCCGACCCCGGGTCGATGCGGGCGATCCACGGCGTCTGCCAGACGTTGGCGAGGATCTGACCGTCGACCAACTCCAGCTCGTTGAGCCTGGTCACCGCAACCCCGCGGTCGCGCACGCTCACCGTCGCGGTGACCGCGAAACCGTCCGGGTCGTGGGCGGACAACGTGTCGGTGCCATCGCTGCGCCACAGGACCGAGCCGTCTCCGGTCAGGCCCCAACCCTCGCCCTCGTAGCTCATGCGCTCCGTCTCCGCAAGCGAGCAGCGGTCACGGACGAGCACCTGGCCCTCGCGCCAGGTGAGCTGGTAGAGCCGGCCGGCGTGGGCGGCCACGCCCTCGCCGAACAGCGACTCGTCGACCGACTCCTCGACGAGCACATCTCCGGTGTCCGCCTCCAGGAGGCGGATCTGCGATTCGCCGTACAAGCCCGTTCCCTCGTAGATCAGACCGTCGGCGTGGATCAGACCCTGGGTGAAGGCCGTGTCGTCATGAGGTGTCCGTTCGAGCACCTCGACGGTGTAGGACGCGGGCCCCGGGCCTGCCGACTCGGGCACGACCAGCGGCCCGGCACCGGCGACGGCCGGCGGGTCGAGTGCCGGGCAGTCCGGTTCGCCTCCTTCGGCACTCTCGCCGGAAGCACCGTTCCGCCCGTCGGCCGTCGGGTCCCCGGTCGGAGCATCCGCCGTCGCGTCGACGCCGCCGTCATCGACCAGATTCACCCCGACGACCGCGGCAACAGCGACTCCCAGCGCTACCACAGCCGCTACACCCACGGCCGCCCGTTTCACCGGCTCAGGGTAACCGCCGTGCAGGCGGGCATCGGGCACGGGACAATGACCCCGTGAGCGACCTGCCGCGCAAAGCCGTGACGCGCACCGCGAAGCTTGCGACACTCCCACTCGGCATCGCAGGGCGCGCGACCATCGGGCTCGGCAAGCGCATCGGCGGGCGTTCGGCCGAGGCCGTCGCCGCGGAGGTCCAGCAACGCACCGCAGAGCAGGTCTTCAAGGTGCTCGGCGAGCTCAAGGGCGGCGCGATGAAGTTCGGTCAGGCGCTGTCGATCTTCGAGGCCGCGCTGCCCGAGCCGCTCGCCGGGCCGTACCGCGCCACGCTCACCAAGCTCCAGGACTCCGCCCCACCGATGCCGGCGGCCACCGTCCACCGCGTGCTCGCCGAGGAGCTCGGCCCGAACTGGCGCCGCCGGCTGCGGAAGTTCGAGGACGTTCCCGCCGCGGCCGCCTCGATCGGCCAGGTCCACCGGGCGCGCTGGACCGACGGTCGCGACGTCGCGGTGAAGATCCAGTACCCCGGCGCCGCCGACGCC
>JBOGDU010000326.1:0-7602 GCA_050743145.1 Jiangellaceae bacterium
GATCTACGCGGTCCGCTTTTTGGGGCAGGTCGGCTACGTCGTCACGTTCCGTCAGGTCGACCCGCTCTACACCCTCGACCTGAGCGACCCGGCATCGCCGCAGGTGGTCGGCGAGCTGAAGATCCCCGGCTACTCGGCCTACCTGCACCCGGCCGGTGACGACCGGTTGCTCGGTGTCGGCCAGAACGCGGACGAGCAGGGGATGACGCTGGGAGCCCAGGTGTCCCTGTTCGACGTGGGTGATGCGGCCGACCCGGCCCGCCTGGACACGTACACGCTTCCCGGCGGCTGGTCCGACGCCGAGCACGACCCGCACGCGTTCCTGTACTGGCCGGAGAACGGGCTGATCGTGATCCCGGTCTGGGTGGAGCCGGCGTTCGGCCGGCCGGGCGCCGCGCTCGACTCGGTCGCCGTCGCCGGGGGTGCGCTCGTGCTCAGGCTCGACGGCGACCAGCTCAGCGAGGTCGGCACGCTGTCGCACGTCCGGTCGGACGCGCCGATCGACTTCGAGCACGATCCGACGATCCGCCGCTCCCTGGTCGTCGGTGACACGCTGTGGACCGTTTCGTCGGCCGGTGCCCTGGCCAGCGACATCGACGATCTCGACGAACAGGCCTGGGTGTCGTTCGCCCGGTGACCCTGCGCTGGCGAGACGGCGCCCCGCTCAGACGACGGCGGTGAGCACGACGATCCGGCGGACGAGCATCGGCGGGTCGCCCAGCGCCTCGAGCGCACGGGCCACGACGGCGTCACGGTCTGCGGATGCCAAGGAGGCGACGAACGGTGCGTTGTGGGCCATTCCCATCCGCCACGCCACCAGGTCAGCGGCGCCGAGTTCGGGGAAGGCGATGTCGATCTCGGTCACTTCTGCGTCGAGGTCCGCATCGAGGGCAGCGCGGGCCATGCCCTCGGGGGTCGCCAGGTCAGCAGCCGGCCCGGCCTGGATGAGGTCGTACCAGTCCGGGACGACGTGTCCCGCGGCGGCCAACGAGGCCTGGACGGCCGGCTTGACCGGATGATCGGGGTCGGTTCCGTAGCTGGACACGAGCACTGCACCGCCCGATTCGGTGACCCGGCGCATCTCTCGCATGCCGTCGGACGGTGGGTCGATGTGGTTGAGGCAGAACGCCGCGGCGACGGCGGCGAAGGCCTGGTCGCGGAAGGGCAGCAGCCGCGCGTCGCCGACCACTCCGGGAGCCGGACCGGAGGCGATCATTCCCGCGGCCGCGTCCAGGGCGACGACCTGCGCACCTCGTTCCTGCAGGGCCAGCGTGGCGGCACCCGTGCCGGACCCGACGTCCAGCGCCAGCCGGCCGGTGAGAGGGACAGGGCAGTGGTCGGCCAGCGCACCGGCCATCCGGCCGTAGATCCGTATCGGGCCGGTCGCCCACGCGCGGGCGCTGGCGGAGTAGGCGGCGCCAATCTGTGCCCTCACAGACATGCGGCTCCATCGGGTACGCGGTCGCACCACCATGCCAGTTCGGCGTCGTCACCCAGCGCCTTCTCCCAGCCGAACACGACAAGGCTGCCCAGCAGGCAGACGGCCACCTGACGCTCGTACCATCCACGGGTCGCGACGCCGTGCCGCTCGAGCGCCGCGCCGAAGGCGGCGATCGCGTCCTCTTTGGAGTGCGGGAGCCGGGCCCGGTTGATCGACAGGTACCACGCGAGTTCGTACGCGGGCGGAGCCTCGCCCGGATAGGTCCAGTCGATGAGGATGGTGCGCCCGTCCCGGGCGGTCCCCACGTTGCCGAGCTTCCAGTCGCCGTGGACGAAGGTCGTCGGCGTGGTCAGCGCAGCCTCGACAAGGGGGCCGGGGTCGTGCCGCAGGTCATCGACGATGGCCGTGACGGCGGCGGGCGCTCGCTGGGCGAACCGCGTCCACCCGTCGGCGGCCAGCCGCGGGACCGGGTCCGGCCAGCCGCGTTCGGCCTCGACCTGTAGGCATGCCGGGTTGAACCAGCTCCAGCGGCTGGCCAGCGGCACGAGGCCCACGTCGTCACGCCAGCCGAGCATGGTTGCCGACAGTCCGGCCAGGTCGTCGAGGTAGGTCAGGTGCCGCTCCAGGGGCAGGGCGTCGTCTCCGGCGGGCACGAGCTCGGCGGACATGTCGCGCATGAGCACGGCGCCGCCCCACCCGTTGCGACCCAGCCCGGAGGCGACGCCGACCACGCCGTGGTCGATGCGGTCCGGGTAGGTGTCCATCAGCCCGGCGGCCCACACCTGCACCGGGTGGCAGCCCACGTCGCCGCCGAAGCGCATCGTCCAGTCCTCGTCGACGTGGACCTGCTTGAGGACGTGAGGCTCCCCGTCGATCACGATGCGTTCGAAGGCCGAACCGGACTTCGAGTCGCTGTGCAGGAACGCCTGCCGGGCTCCCGCTCCGGCGAGCAACTCGTCCAGGGAGGGCGCCACGGGTCGCGGTGTCAGCACCGGCAGGGCCATGCCGCCATCATGTCGGATCTGCAGGCGGCCATCCCGCGATGTCGAACGACGGCGGCTGTTGATCACGTTCACCATGATCCGAGACCGTTCACCAGGGTCCGGCGCCTGGTGAACGGTCCACCAGGGTGGTGAACGTGATCAACGGGGGAGTGGCATCGTTGGCCTGTCGCGGACATGCTTGGCTATGGCAGGCTGACGTTACGTACGGTTGTCAGGACAAATCCGGGAGAGCGATGAGGGGCATCGCAGGGGCTCCGGTGAGCTTCGGCGTGTTCGAGCTCACCTCCGACGGCCCGCTGGCGGAACCGGACGAGATCCTGGGCGCGCTGCACGACGCCGGCTACGACGGGGTCGACCTCGGGCCGGTCGGCTGGATGGGGGAGGGCGAAGAGCTTCGTCGACGACTGCGCCGCCACGAGATGGCGCTGGCCGGCGGCTGGGTCGACCTTCCGTTCCCGGACGACGACGCCTTCACCGCAGCGCTCCCCGTGCTCGATGCCGCCCTCGAGGTGTTCGTCGACGCTGTGGCCGTCGACCCGGACCGCCCACCACTGCCGACGCTCGCCGACTCCGGTTCGGAGATCAGGCGCGCGCATCCGGGCGGTCGCGGGCAGGATCTGGGCCTGGACGACGCGGGCTGGGACCGCTTCGCTCGCAACCTCGGCACGGCCGCGGCCCGCGTGCGCGCCTCCGGGCTCGAGCCGACCTTCCACCATCACGTGTGCACATACGTCGAGACCCCGGACGAGATCGACGCCCTGCTCGCCCGCACCGATGTGGACCTGACGCTGGACACCGGTCACCTGATGCTCGGCGGTGGAGACCCCACGGCCGGGCTGGAGAGATGGAGGACGCGGGTCAACCACGTCCACCTCAAGGACGTGCGCTGCTCGGTGCTGGACCAGATCGTCCGCGAGGGTGCCGGCAGTCGGGCCGTTTGGGACCGCCGCGTGTTCGTTCCCCTCGGACAGGGTGACTTCGATCTCGGCGGCTTCATGACCGCGCTGGTCGCCTCCGGGTACAGCGGCTGGCTCGTCGTCGAGCAGGACGTCATCCCGGCGCCGGACGACCCACCGGGTAGTGCCGCTGCGGATCAGCGGGCGAACCGTGCGGCCCTGCGGACGTGGTTGTCGTGACCGATCGCGTGCGCGTAGCGGTGGCCGGTCTCGGCGCCGTGGCCCAGTCCGTGCATCTGCCACTGCTGGCCCGACGGTGGGACCTGTTCGAGGTGGCTGCCGTTTGTGATCTCTCGCCCTCGCTGTGCGACGAGTTGGGCGAGCAGTACGGCGTCCCGGTTGCCCACCGTTACCCAACGGTCGACGAGATGGTCACCGGCGCCGAGGTGGACGGGGTCCTGCTACTCATGTCCGGTTCCCACGGCGCGGCTGCCCTGCACGCCCTGCGCAACGATGTCGCAGTGTTCTGCGAGAAGCCGCTCGCGTACACGGTGTCCGAAGCCGACCGACTCGCCGGGGCCGAGGCCGATCGCGGCCGGCCGTCGGTGCTGCTGGCCTACATGAAGGAGTATGACCAGGCCGTGGCTCGGCTGCGCGAGCGGTTGCTCAACGTGCGTGACGTGCGCGCCGTCGAGGTGCGCGTCCTGCACCCGTCGAGTGCCTCGCAGCTCGCCTTCGCGAACCTGCGCCAGGTGCAGGCCGACGTGCCGTCACAGGTCGCCGACGAGGTCCGAAACGCGGAGGAGGAACTCCTCGACGCCGTGCTCGGATCGGCGGCGTCGTCGCGGATGCGGCTGCTGTATTCGTATGTCGTGCTGGGCAGCCTCGTCCACGACACCTCGCTGTTGCGCGACTTGTTCGGCGGCCTGACCGACGTCGATCACGCCAGGGCGTGGCCAGACGACGTCTTCCCACCGTCGGTCGAGGTCACCGGTGCGCTGCCAGGAGGCGCGCGGGCCCGGCTCGCGTGGCACTACCTCGCGGACTACCCGGCGTACCGCGAGACTGTGTCCGTGCACCACGCCACCGGGTCCATGCAGGTCACCTTCGCCACCCCATACCTGCTCAACGCGCCCACGGAGCTGACGGTTGTGGAGGCGGCGCCGGGCGGCGAGCTGCGAACGACCTACCGATCCTGGGGCGAGTCCTTCGAGGACGAACTGGTGGCCTTCCACCGGATGGTGACCGACGGGACCCGTCCGCGGGCCGGTGTGGCCGAAGGGCGCGCAGACATCGTGACCAGCCAGCGGATCATGCGCCGGCTGGCGGAGAAGGAGGGAATCAGGTTGGACGGCGAGGCTGCCGGGGCGTGAGCGGCGAGCTCGGCACGGTGGTCCTGGTCCCGCATACGCATTTGGGACCGCGAGTGGTACGAGCCCTTCCAGGTCTTCCGCCTTCGCCTGGTCGACATGCTCGACGACGTCGTCGCGCAGGCCGAGACCGACCCGGACTTCCGGTTCACCGTCGACGGCCAGATGGCGGCTGTTGACGACTACCTGGAGATGCGCCCCGACAACCGCGACCGGGTCTCGGCGCTGGTGAGGCGTGGGCAACTCGCGGTGGGGCCGTGGCACATCCTGCTCGACGAGTTCCTGTGCTCCGGCGAGACGATCGTCCGCAACCTCGAGCTCGGTTGGCGCGGCGCGGCCGGGTTGGGCGGGGCGATGCCCGTCGGCTACCTGCCCGACATGTTCGGTCACTGCGCCCAGATGCCCCAGATCCTGGCCCGGGCCGGCATCGGCCATGCCTGCCTGTGGCGGGGCGTGCCGGCCGGCGTCGACCGGCACGCGTTCCGCTGGGTCGCGCCCGACGGCAGCGCGGTCCGGGTCGAGTACCTGTTCGACGGGTACGGAAACGCGCTGGATTTGTTCGCCTTCCCCGAGCGGCTGGGGACGGCGGTCGCCGCCTACCGTGAGGTGACCCGGGACCGGTTCGGCGATGACGCGGCGCTCGGCATGCTCGGCACCGACCACTCGGCGCCCCGCCCGGACCTGATGCGAGTCGTGCATGACCACGCCGGACCGGTCGACGTCACGGTTGCGACGCTTGCCGAGTACGTGCTGTCGCACAATCTGGACAACGTAGCCCTGCTGCAGGTGACCGGGGAGATGCGCAGCTCTGCGCGGGCCAACATCCTGCCCGGCGTCATCTCGGTCCGGGTGGCGCTCAAGCAGGCGATGGCGCGCGCCGAGCGGGTGATGGCCGACGCCGAGTCCGTCGCTGCTCAGTGGTCGCAGGACCCGTACCAGCGGTTCGTCGACCTGGCCTGGCGGCGGATCGTGGAGTGCACCGCGCACGACTCGGTGACCGGGTGCGGTGTGGACGAGACCGCTGCGCAGGTCGCGGCTCGGTTGGCCGAGGCGACGCAGATCGGGCGAGCCGTCCGCGACCGGGTGGTGCGTTCGATGGCGGCTGGCGTGCCGTCCGACGCGCACCTCGTGGTCAACCCGCTGGCGTGGCCGCGCACCGTTCTGGTCGAGCTCGACGTGGCAGCGCCGGACCCTGACGCTCCCGTCGTCGCCGAGCTAGCCGACGGAACGCCGCTGCCGGTCCACGAGCTCAGCCGCGCGCCCACGCTGCTCGCCGACGCGGAGGTCGGCGCGAGCGACCTGGAGCGGGTACTCCGCCGGATCCACGGCCGGGAGCTCTTCGGCCAGCGGATCGAGGGCTACGACGTGCGCGCCGGATGTCTCGACCTCGACGTGACGCGGGCACCGAGCACGCCGGGTTTCGACCTCGCCGGTCTCCGGTCGGCCCTGGCCGCATCTGTGGCCGGATCGCCAGGGGCGTGGCGCGTGCGTATCCGGGCAACCGGACGCCGCCGTGTACTGGTGGCGGTCCCGGTGCCCGCGTCGGGGCACGTGGCGGTCCGCACCGCCCAGGGTCCGGCCGTCGCGCCGGTCGAGCGGCCGGTCGTGGTCGCGGGGTCCGTCCTCGACAACGGTGACGTGCACGTCGACGTGGCTGACGACGGCACGCTAACCATTCGCGGTGCTGACGGCACGACGCTGTCCGGAGTGGCGCGGATCGTCGACGGCGGTGACCGCGGCGACAGCTACAACTACGCACCGCCCGGCCGTGACGTCGTCGTGGACGCGCCGGCCGCCGTCAGGCTCCGGACGGTGGAGGCCGGGCCGCTGCGGGGGATCGTCGAGATCGTCCGCGAGTACGACTGGCCGGCCAGCCTGGGTGAGGACCTCGACGCGCGGTCTGAGCGAACCGTCCGGATCGTCGTGACGACCCTGGTCGAGCTGCGCGTGGGCGAGCCGTTCGTCCGTCTGGATGTGACGTTCACCAACCTCGCGACCGACCACCGGGTTCGGTTGCACGTGCCGTTGCCGTCGCCGGTGACGACGTCCGCCGCGGAGGGCCAGTTCGCGGTCACCGGGCGTGGGCTCGAGGCCGAGGGCGGTGGCTGGGGCGAGTACCCGATCCCGACCTTCCCGGCCTCCGCCTTCGTCTCGGCGGGACCCGCGACCATGTTGCTCGACCACGTCGCCGAGTACGAGGTGGTCTCCGGCGGCACCGAACTGGCCCTGACGCTGCTGCGCGCCGCCGGGTGGCTGAGCCTCAACGTGCACCCGCTGCGCGACGAGCCCGCGGGTCCGCAGATCGTCATTCCGGGCGCCCAGTCCCTCGGCGAGCCGGTGCGTACGCGGCTCGCGTTGTTGCCGTCGGGATCCGGCTGGGCCGCCGCCGATGCCGTCCGGCTCGCCGAGGAGTTCCGACATGACGCGCTGACGGCGCCCGGCTCCGCGCCGCCCGACGTGCCACTGCCGGCCGCCGTCGCGGGCATCGCCGTTTCCGGCACCGGGGTGGCGGTGAGCGCTCTGCGGGCACGGGACGGCGGCACGGAGGTGCGCCTCGTCGCGATGTCGCACGAGCCCACAGCGGCCGTCATCACCGGCCGGTTCGGGTCGGCGGCCCGGACCGACCTGCTCGGTCGCGCGCTGGAGGCGGTGCCCGTTGAGGGTGGGCGCCTCACCGTCGACCTCGGTCCATGGGAGATCGCCACCATCCGCATCGACGATCAGAAGGGGAATGCCGCCGGCAGGCAGCCCGACGTGCGCGTTAGCGGTGTCGACGCCGGCACCGAGTCGTCGTAGCGTCGGAACAGACACCGACCGCATCCAGAGGATCGGTCATCGTCCGTCGAAGGGTTCACGATGTTCGTCCAGGTGATCCAAGGACAGGTTGCCGA
>JBOGDU010000327.1:0-8240 GCA_050743145.1 Jiangellaceae bacterium
CGGTCGTGACGGCCCGGACGGCGGGCTCCAGCACGGTGGTTCCCGACGTCCGCGGCTACTTCGGACCCTTTGGCGGCCGGTTCGTACCGGAGGCCCTCGTCGCCGCCCTCGATCAGCTCGACCACGAGTACCTAGCGGCGCGCAGCGATCCGGCGTTCACCGCAGAGCTCGACATCTTGTCCAGGCGCTACAGCGGCCGGCCGACCCCCCTGACCGAGGCGCACCGGTTCGGTGCCGAGGCTGCCGGCGGCGCCCAGGTCCTGCTCAAGCGCGAGGACCTGAACCACACCGGGTCACACAAGATCAACAATGTCCTCGGACAGGCATTACTGACCCGGCGCATGGGCAAGCGACGCGTCATCGCTGAGACCGGCGCCGGCCAGCACGGAGTCGCCACCGCCACCGCCGCCGCGCTGCTGGGCCTCGACTGCGTCGTGTACATGGGCGAGGAGGACACCCGGCGGCAGGCGCTCAACGTGGCTCGGATGCGCCTGCTCGGTGCGGACGTGGTCTCCGTCGGCACCGGTTCGCGCACGCTGAAGGACGCCATCAACGAGGCGATGCGCGACTGGGTCACCAACGTCGAGCACACCCACTACCTGCTGGGTACCGTTGCCGGGCCGCATCCGTTCCCCGTCATGGTGCGCGACTTCCAGCGCGTGATCGGGGTCGAGGCGCGCGATCAGGTGCGCGAGCTCACGGGCCGGTTGCCCGACGCCGTCGCCGCGTGCGTGGGCGGCGGATCCAATGCGATCGGCATCTTCCATCCGTTCCTGGACGACGCGGGCGTTCGGCTGTGCGGATTCGAGGCCGGCGGTGACGGGCTCGACACCGGCCGGCATGCCGCCACGATCACCGGCGGTTCGCCGGGCGTGCTGCACGGGGCACGGTCGTACCTGCTGCAGGACGCTATGGGCCAGACCGTCGAGTCGTACTCGATCTCCGCGGGACTCGACTACCCCGGTGTGGGTCCTGAGCATGCCTGGCTGCACGACACCGGCCGCGCCAGTTATCAGGCGGTCCCCGATGCGGAGGCGATGGAGGCTTTCGGCCTGCTGTGCCGGACCGAGGGGATCATCCCGGCGATCGAGAGCGCGCACGCCCTGGCCGGGACCCGACGGATCGGCCGGCGGCTGGGACAGGGCGCGGTCGTCCTGGTCAACCTGTCGGGCCGGGGCGACAAGGACGTCGACACGGCCGCTCGGTGGTTCGGGCTGGTGACGGCGGAATGACCGGAGACACTGGCTCGCCGCTGTCCGCACTGTTCGAACGCGCCAGGGCGGAGGGCCGGGCGGTGTTGGTCGGGTACCTTCCGGCCGGCTACCCGACCGTCACGGCGGCCGCCACCGCACTGCGGGCGATGGTCGACGCGGGCGTCGACGCGGTCGAGGTCGGGCTCCCGTACAGCGACCCGTTGATGGACGGTCCCACGATCCAGCGTGCCGTGGACGCGGCGTTACGCACCGGCACCACCACCGTGGACGTGCTGCGGACGGTCGAGGCCGTGGCATCAGCCGGAACCCCCACGGTCGTGATGTCGTACTGGAACCCGATCGCCCGTTACGGGGCCGAGCGTTTCGCACGCGACCTGGCGGCGGCCGGTGGATCGGGCGTCGTCACCCCCGACCTGATCCCCGACGAGGCGGCCGGCTGGCTGCCGTCCGCTCGTGACCACCGGCTGGACACGGTGTTCCTGGTGGCGCCGTCGTCCACGGACGAGCGCATCGCGCTGACCGTCGAGGCCTGCAGGGGGTTCGTCTACGCCGCCTCGACCATGGGGGTCACGGGTGCCCGCGCCCGGGTGGGTGACGCTGCGGCCACCTTGGTCGCCCGCACCCGCAGGGCCACGGATCTGCCGGTGGCGGTGGGGCTCGGGGTGTCGACGGGAGGCCAGGCCGCAGAGGTGGCGGGATTCGCCGACGGGGTCATCGTCGGCTCGGCGTTCGTGCGGTGCCTGCTCGACGCCGACGACGTGGCGGCGGGCGCCGCTGCCGCCGCCGCACTGGCGGCCGAGCTCGCCGGCGGTGTGCGGCAGGCGGGGAACAACCTGGCCGGACGTCGGGGCCTGGCGGCAGGATCTGATCACGTGAAGGAGCGGTCCGATGAGCCGTGACAAGGCGGCGATGCGTGCCCGGGCCAGGGAACTGCGCGAAGCCGAAGCGCGACGGCAGCGCCGCCGCGAGCAGCTGGTCCGGTTCGGCGTGGTCGCCGGTGTCGTCGTGGTCGTGATCGCCGTCGCCGTCGCAGTGCTCGTCAGCCGTCGCTCTGCCGACGACTCCGCGGCCGTGCCGACCGGCGTCGAGGCGCCGGACGGCGGCGTGGTGGTGGGCGACGTGTCGGCTCCGGTGACGGTCGACCTGTGGATCGACTTCCAGTGTCCGTTCTGCCGCGACTTCGAGTTGGAGTCGGGGCCGACCCTCGGCGAACTGGCGGCCGACGGCAGCGTCCGGCTCGTCTACCACCCGCTGTCGTTCCTCGGTGAGGAGTCCGAGCGCGCGGCCAACGCGTTCGGATGCTCGGTCGACGCGGGCGGGCCGGCGGAGTATCAGCGGGTCCTGTTCGAGAACCAGCCCCCGGAGCAGACCGGCGGGTTCACCGTCGACGATCTCGTCGCGCTCGGTGAGCAGGCGGGCATCACCGGAGACGAGTTCGAGACGTGCGTGGCCGACGGCACCTACGACGGCTGGGTGGCCAACGTCGCGGCGAGCCAGCAGGAGGCCGGCGTGACCGCGACACCGACCGTCCTCGTCGACGGGCAGACCCTGGACGCCGGGCAACTGACCCCGGACGGCGTGCGCGCCGCTGTCGAGCAGGCCGCGGCCTGAGCCGTCGAGGCCGACCCGGTAGCGTCGGGCCGTGCTCATCTCCGCGACGGCGTCGCTCACCACAGCCGCGCCCGCATCGATACCGAGCCCGGCCGAGTCGGTCTGGTACCTCGGCCCGGTACCGCTGCGCGCGTACGCGCTGTCCATCCTCGCCGGCATCGTGGTGGCGATCTGGCTGGGCAACCGGCGGTGGATCGCGCGTGGCGGCGAACCCGGTGTGGTCGGTGACGTCGCCGTCTGGGCCGTGCCGTTCGGGATCGTCGGCGGCCGGCTCTACCACGTCGCAACGGACTGGGAGATGTACTTCGGCCGGGGTGGCGACCCGCTGGAGGCGCTGGAGATCTGGCGGGGCGGCCTGGGCATCTGGGGAGCGATCGCGCTCGGCGCCGTCGGAGCCTGGATCAGCGCGCGCCGCCGCGGTGTCCCTCTGCCCGCGCTCGCCGACGCGCTGGCGCCAGGGATCGTCCTGGCCCAGGCGATCGGGCGCTGGGGCAACTGGTTCAACCAGGAGCTGTTCGGCGGCCCCTCCGACCTGCCGTGGGCGGTCGAGATCGACCCGCAGTTCCGCCCGGCGCAGTTCGCCGACGTCGAGACGTTCCACCCGACGTTCCTCTACGAGTCACTGTGGTGCATCGGCGTCGCGCTGGTCCTGATCTGGGCGGACAAGAGGTTCCGGATGGGGCACGGACGGGTGTTCGCCCTCTACGTGGCTCTCTACACGCTCGGACGGGTCTGGATCGAGTACCTGCGGGTCGATCCCGCCCGAGAGGTGCTGGGCCTGCGCTTCAACGTCTGGACCTCGATCCTGGTGTTCGCGGGTGCCGTCGTCTACATCGTCATCTCGGCGCGCCGGCACCCGGGCCGCGAGACCGCTGCCGAGCTCCGGTCGGCACCCGACGAGCTCGGCCCCGACCCATCCGAACCGGCGGTCGAGGCGGCCGTGGTCGAGGCGGACGAGCCCGCCACGTCCCCGCGTACCGACCGGACCTGATCGACGTGAGGTGAGCCTCATCATCGTTGTTCGGTGGTGACGGACTCTCGTAGCCTCCTGTCATGACCGGCAGATCGACGCGCGTGGGACACGAGCATGCGGACATCACCGGCGGGTGGTTGCGCCCGGCCGTCTTCGGCGCCATGGACGGCCTGGTGTCGAACTTCGCCCTCATCGCCGGGGTCGCGGGCGGTGGCGTCGACCGGAGCGTGATCGTGCTGGCAGGGCTGGCCGGGTTGGCCGCGGGTGCGTTCAGCATGGCGGCCGGCGAGTACACCTCCGTCGCCGCCCAGGCCGAGCTGGCCGAGGCCGAGATCGCCATCGAGCGCGACGAAATACTGAACAACGCGGCTGCAGAGGAACAGGAACTCGCGGACATGTACGTCGAGCGCGGCCTGGACCCCGATCTGGCCGCAGAGGTCGCGCGGCAACTCCACCGCGACCCGGAGACCGCGTTGGGCGTGCACGCCCGCGAGGAGCTCGGGGTGACCCCTGGCGACCTGCCCTCACCGCGACTGGCGGCTACGTCGTCGTTCCTGTCCTTCGCCGTCGGCGCTGTTATTCCCGTGCTGCCCTACCTCCTGGGCCTCGACGCGCTGTGGCTGGTGACCGTTCTCTCGCTGGTCGGGTTGTTCGCGTGCGGTGCCGTCGTGACCCAGGTGACGTCGCGGCCCTGGTGGTACGGCGGGATTCGCCAGCTCGTCCTCGGGGCTGTGGCCGCAGCGCTGACGTATGCTTTCGGCAACCTGGTCGGAGCGTGACCCGGTCGACCAGCTCGGTCGGATAGTCTCCGCGAACCGCGCAGGGCCAGCGCAGTCCCTCGCACCCGCCGCCAGTACCGACGACGGGAGCGCCCATGCGCCACCAACCCACTGCCCAGGGGCTCTACGACCCTCGCCACGAGCACGACGCCTGCGGGGTGGCCTTCGTCGCCACCCTGACCGGTGTCGCGAGCCACGAGATCGTCGACCAGGGTCTGGCCGCCCTGCGTAACCTCGAGCACCGCGGCGCATCGGGAGCCGAGCCGGAGTCCGGCGACGGAGCCGGCCTGCTCGTCCAGGTGCCCGACGCGTTCCTGCGCGAGGTGGTCGACGTCGAGCTGCCGCCAGCAGGCGGCTACGCGGTCGGGCTCGCCTTCCTGCCCGACGACGACGAGGCCGAACGGGCCGCGGTCGACCGCATCGGCGCGATCGCCGCCGAGGAGCGGCTCGTGGTGCTGGGCTGGCGGGAGGTCCCCAGCACCCCGGCTCTGCTCGGGGCGACCGCGCGATCGACCATGCCGCGGTTCCGCCAGCTGTTCGTCGGTGCGGACCCGCAGGACGGCGACGCCGACGGCGTGACGGGGATCGCGGTGGACCGACGTGCCTTCTGCCTGCGCAAGCGGGCCGAACGCGAGACGCCGGTCTACTTCCCGTCCCTGTCGTCGCGCACGCTGGTCTACAAGGGCATGCTCACCACCGGCCAGCTGGAGCCGTTCTTCCCCGATCTGTCCGACCGCCGGTTCGCGTCCGCGCTGGCCGTCGTGCACTCGCGGTTCTCGACGAACACCTTCCCGAGCTGGCCGCTCGCACACCCGTACCGCTTCGTCGCGCACAACGGCGAGATCAACACGGTCATGGGCAACCGCAACTGGATGCGCGCCCGGGAGTCGCAACTCGCCAGCGACCTGCTGCCCGGTGACCTGTCCCGCCTGTTCCCGGTCTGCACGCCGGGGGCGAGCGACTCGGCCAGCTTCGACGAGGTGCTCGAGTTGCTCCATCTCGGCGGGCGGAGCCTCGCCCACGCGATGCTCATGATGATCCCGGAGGCGTGGGAGAACCACTGCGAGATGGACGCCCGCCGGCGGGCGTTCTACGAGTTCCACAGCGCGGTCATGGAACCGTGGGACGGCCCGGCGTGCGTGGTGTTCACCGACGGCACCCGGGTCGGAGGGCTGCTCGACCGCAACGGGCTGCGTCCGGGCCGGTTCTGGGTGACCGACGACGGACTGGTGGTGCTCGCGTCCGAGACCGGAGTGCTCGACCTCGACCCCGCCACCGTCGTGCGCAAGGGGCGGCTGCAGCCGGGGCGGATGTTCCTGGTCGATCTCGACGAGCACCGGGTCGTCGAGGACGACGAGATCAAGTCGACCCTCGCCGCTGCGGCGCCGTACGACGAGTGGCTGCATGCCGGTCTGATCCGCCTCGACGACCTGCCCGAGCGGGAGCACGTCGTCCACACTCACGCCAGCGTGACTCGCCGCCAGCAGACCTTCGGCTACACCGAGGAGGAGCTCCGTGTACTACTCGCTCCGATGGCGCGGGCCGGCGCCGAGCCGATCGGATCCATGGGAACCGACACGCCGATCGCAACCCTCTCCGACCGGCCCAGGCTGATCTTCGACTATTTCGCCCAGCTGTTCGCCCAGGTCACGAACCCGCCGCTGGACGCGATCCGCGAGGAGTTGGTGACCTCTCTGGCCGGCACCATCGGCCCCGAGCACAACGTGCTCGGCGCGGCCCCGGCGTCGTGCCGGCAGGTCGTGCTGCCGTTTCCGGTGATCGACAACGACCAGCTGGCGCGGATCATCCACATCAATCTTGACGGCGACCTGCCCGGATACGGCACGCATGTCGTGCGGGGGCTCTACCGCGTGGCCGGCGGTGGCGGTGAGCTCGGCCGGCGGCTGGAGGAGATCTGCCTCGAGGCGTCGGCGGCGATCGCGGCGGGAGCCCGCGTCGTCGTGCTCTCCGACCGCAACTCCGATGCGACCTTCGCGCCGATCCCGTCGTTGCTGCTCACCGGGGCCGTACACCACCATCTGATCCGGGAGAAGACCCGCACGCAGGTGGGTCTGGTGGTCGAGGCGGGCGACGTCCGCGAGGTCCACCACGTCGCGTTGCTCATCGGGTACGGCGCCGCCGCCGTCAACCCCTACCTGGCCATGGAGAGCGTCGAGGATCTGGCTCGGCGTGGAGTGCCGCTGCAGGGCGTCGGACCCGAACAGGCTGTGGCGGGTCTGATCAAGGCGCTCGGCAAGGGCGTCCTGAAGGTCATGAGCAAGATGGGTGTTTCGACCGTCGCCTCGTACACGGGTGCACAGATCTTCGAGGCGATCGGGCTGGCCGGCGACGTCGTCCGGCGGTACTTCACCGGCACGACCTCTCGGCTGGGCGGTGTGGGTCTCGACGTCCTGGCGGAGGAGGTCCGACGCCGCCACGCCGGGGCATACCCGCCGGGCGGAGTGGCAGCGGCGCACCGGCGGCTCGAGACCGGCGGCGAGTACCAGTGGCGCCGCGAGGGCGAGCCGCACCTGTTCGACCCGGAGACCGTCTTCCGGCTGCAGCACTCCACCCGGGCCGGCCGCTACGACGTGTTCAAGCAGTACACGCATCGGGTCGACGAGCAGTCCCGGCGGTTGATGACGCTGCGCGGCATGTTCCGCTTCGCACCGGGAGCCCGCTCGCCCGTGCCGATCGAGGAGGTCGAGCCGGTCCCGGCGATCGTGCGCCGCTTCTCGACCGGTGCGATGTCCTACGGTTCGATCAGCCAGGAGGCGCACGAGACGCTGGCCATCGCGATGAACCGGCTCGGCGGCAGGTCGAACACCGGGGAAGGCGGCGAGGACGCCGAGCGCCTGCACGATCCGGAGACGCGCAGTGCGGTCAAGCAGGTCGCCAGCGGCCGGTTCGGCGTGACCTCCGAGTACCTGACCAACGCCGACGACCTGCAGATCAAGATGGCGCAGGGCGCCAAGCCCGGCGAGGGCGGACAGCTGCCCGGTCACAAGGTCTACCCGTGGGTTGCGCAGACCCGGCACTCGACGCCCGGCGTCGGGCTGATCTCGCCCCCACCACACCACGACATCTACTCGATCGAGGACCTGGCCCAGCTCATCCACGACCTCAAGAACGCCAACCCGTCGGCACGGGTGCACGTCAAGCTGGTCGCGGAGGTCGGGGTCGGGACCGTTGCGGCCGGCGTCTCCAAGGCACACGCGGACGTCGTGCTCATCTCGGGGCACGACGGCGGCACCGGGGCGGCGCCGCTGACCAGCCTCAAGCACGCCGGCGCGCCGTGGGAGCTCGGGCTGGCGGAGACCCAGCAGACCCTGCTGCTCAACGGCCTGCGGGACCGGATCGTCGTCCAGGTCGACGGTCAGCTCAAGACCGGCCGGGACGTCGTGATCGCGGCCCTGCTCGGGGCCGAGGAGTACGGCTTCGCCACGGCGCCGCTGGTCGTGTCCGGCTGCGTCATGATGCGGGTCTGCCACCTCGACACCTGTCCGGTCGGCATCGCCACCCAGAACCCGCTGCTGCGCAAGCGGTTCATGGGCCGGCCGGAGTTCGTCGTCACGTTCTTCGAGTTCATCGCCGAAGAGGTGCGCGAGCACCTGGCGGCGCTCGGGTTCCGCAGCCTCGACGAGGCGATCGGCCATGCCGAGG
>JBOGDU010000328.1:0-22189 GCA_050743145.1 Jiangellaceae bacterium
GTCCGGACCCGGGCACCACGACGCTCAAGTTGGCTGGAGCGGCGGGCCAGGCGTGAGGCCTGACCCGCCGCCCAGGCGGGACTACGACGCGGATCAGGTCACATCGCGACGGCTGACGAGCGCCAGCGCGGCCGCGGCGAACACGACGCCGTAGGCGCCGAGCAGCCATCCGGCGGGTGCGGCGTCGAGCACGGTCAGCACGCCTGGCGTTCCGTCGCCGTCGCTCTGGGTGGTGACACCCAACGCCCCGGCGAGTGACCCGGCGGCCGTGCCCGGCATGAGATCGGTCACTGTCTCGACGGGACCGAGCATGCCGGCGACGCCACGCAGCAGGTTCTCGACAACCAACGCCCATACCAGGCCCAGGCCGACGGCCAGCGCGGGGCTTCGGGCCAGGGTTCCGACCAGGACGCCGGCCGCGGTCCACATCCCGAAGATGAGCAGCCCGGCGCCGACGGCCTCGGCCGAGGCGGACAGCGTCGGCCAGACGATCGCCTGGGACTCCACCGAGGCGATCAACACGGACACGCCGAGGTCGACTGCGAAGGTCGCCACGACGGCACCGGCCACGATCACGCCGAGCGCCAGCAGTGTGCCGCCGAAGCTCGATAGGCGTCCCGGGCCCAGCGTGAACACCGTCTTCCAGGCTCCCCAGCCGTACCCGCTGCCCACCGCGAGCCCACCGAGGATGAGCATGATCGCGCCCCCGAACATCGGCATTCCGGCGATCAACGACTCCGGGACGGCTGCGGGCATCATGTCGGCGAGAAGCCGCTGCGGCGGAACGCCGTCTCCCACCGCCGTTGCATCCCCGGTGGCGTACGTGATGTAGGTGAAGACGTAACCGAAGGTGAGGTTGAGCAGGAGCCAGACGCCGACCATCACCCACATCGCCGGCCATTTGCGCAGGCGTAGCAGTTCGGCTCTCGTGCTCGAGATCAGCGCATTCACAGCGGTACCTCCTCGCTCGTCGATGTGGGGTCGGCGCCGGAGGTCATCTCGAAGAAGACCTCCTCGAGTGAACGCTCGGCCGGGCGGATCTCGTGAACGGCCGCACCGGCCGCGACGAGGGCACGGGTGAGAGCTGGAGCGTGCTCGGGATCGACATCGAGCCGCAAGCCGCCGTCGTCCAGGAGCCGGACGGCGTCGTCGCCCGCCACGCCCATGGCGGTGGCGAGCACGATGTCGGTCGGCGTGGCGCGCACCACCAGCGAGCTGGAGCCGCGCAGATCGGTCACCGTGCTCTCGGTCACCAACCGGCCGGCAGAGATCACCCCCACGCGGTCACAGATCTCCTGAACCTCGCTGAGCATGTGGCTGGACAGCAGCACCGTCTGGCCCTGCGCGGCGAGGCCGACCACGAGCCGGCGCATGTCGGCCATGCCGGCCGGGTCGAGACCGTTGGTGGGTTCGTCGAGGACGAGCAGTTCCGGATCGCCGAGCAGAGCTGCGGCCACACCGAGACGCTGCTTCATGCCCATCGAATACGACTTGAAGCTGTCGGCACCACGCTCGCGTAGATCGACGCGGCCGAGGGCGGCCTCTACCTCGGCGCCGTCCAGCCCCCGGTAGCGGGCCATGACCCGCAGGTTGTCGCGTCCGGACAGGTACGGGTAGAAGCCCGGGCCTTCGACCAAGGCTCCGATGCTCGCGACCGCCCGAGGGTGCCCCGGGTGGTGCCCGAGGACGTGCGCGGAGCCACTGGTGGGACGAACCAGACCCAGCAGCATGCGCAGGGTGGTCGTCTTGCCGGCGCCGTTGGGACCGAGGAATCCGTAGACCTCGCCGCGCCGGACGGTGAGGCTCACCTCGTCGACGGCGAGTCGCTCGCCGTATCGCTTGGTCAGCGCTTCCGTGACCACGATGGTGTTCGTCATGCCCCGAGCGTCGCCTGCTCGCAGGTCAACCAGCGTCCGCCCAGGATCGGCTCTCCAGCTGCGCAGGTCTACGTACGTCGGCTACGCGCGCAGGACGACGCCGGCTCGGCGCCGTCGGCATATCGTCGTGATCCATGAACGCTGTGCCCGGTCGGCCCGGGAGCCGGGGCGTCGTGGTCAGCGACATATGGCTGTCGGTTCCGTTGCTGGTCATCGGGTTCTTCGGCACCCGGCCGGCCGGTGACGACCAGGAGCTCAGCCGCTACGCCGACCACCTGGCATTCGGGCTGATCGCCATGGCCGCGCTCTCGTTGGTGCTCCGCCGCCGGTGGCCGGAGGCGACGCTCACCCTCTGCGGTGCGGCCATCGCCGGGTACCTCGTCCTCGGCTACCCGTACGGGCCCATCCTGCTCACCGCACCCTTCGCCGTGTACGCCGTGGCGTCCCGCCTGCCGCTACGGCGTTCGGTCGTCCATGCCTCGGTCTTCTACGCCGTGACGCTGGCCGCCGCGATATCGCGGTTCGTCGACGGCACGGTCGAGTGGACCTGGTTCGGCGCCCTCGGCTGGGCGTTCTCCTGGGCGGCCGTCGTTGCCGCCTCGGTGGCGATCGGCTCGGCGGTGCGGGTGCGTCGTGAGTCCGAGGTCGACGTCAGGGCAGCGGCGGCCCGCCGAGCCGTGTCGGAGGAACGGCTGCGGATGGCCCAGGAACTGCACGACAGCGTCGGCCACGAGCTCGCCGTCATCGCGATGCAGGCCGGCGTCGCACTGCACGTCCTCGACCGCGACCCGGTCAAGGCCCGCGAGGCGCTGGAGGCGATCAGAGCGACCAGCCGCTCGTCGCTGGATGGCCTGCGGGCGGAGCTCGACGTGTTGCGGACACCCGAGAGTGAGTCCGCGCCGCGTCGACCTGCGGCCGGTCTGGCCGACGTCGACGTGCTCGTCGAGCGAATCCGTGCCGGCGGGGTCGACGTCGATACCAGAATCGACGACGCTGGCGGCCTTCCGCCGGAGGTCGACGTGGCGGCGTACCGGATCCTGCAGGAGTCGCTCACCAACGTGCTGCGCCACTCCGGAAGCAGGGTGGCGCGGGTGCGGGTCCGCCGCGAGGACGGAGTCCTGTTGATCCAGGTGCTCGACGACGGTCCCGTGCGGGCCGACGCGAACCTTCCGCCGGGTGCGGGGACGGGAATCCGCGGGATGCGCACACGTGCCGAGGACGTCGGCGGCACGTTCGAGACCGACCTGCACCCTGGCGGCGGCTTCGTCGTCACGGCCCGGCTGCCGGTTCCGTCAGAAGCAGGATCTGCGCCGTGACCGATCAGGTGCGCGGCCCGGTCAGGGTGGTCGTCGTGGACGACCAGCCGCTGGTCCGGATGGGCCTGCGCACGCTGTTGCAGTCCGAGCCCGACGTCGTGTTGGTCGACGAGGCCGTCGACGGCCGCTCCGGCGTCGAGGCCGTTCGGAAGGCGGCGCCCGACGTCGTCCTCATGGACGTCCGGATGCCGGTGCTCGACGGCCTCGCCGCCCTGCGGGAGATCACCTCCGACCCCGCACTCGCGGACGTGCGGGTCATCATGCTGACGACGTTCGAGCTCGACGAGTACGTGTTCGAGGCGCTGCGCGGTGGGGCCAGCGGTTTCGTCCTCAAGGACGCCGCGCCTGAGGAGTTGTTGCATGCCGTCCGGGTGGTCGCCGACGGTGCGTCACTGCTGTCGCCGTCGGTGACCCGCCGGGTGATCGAACAGTTCTCGGGGCGTGACGTGCCGGGCGGCTCGCCTCATCCGGAGCTGAAGCAGCTGACCGAGCGCGAGCGCGAGATCGTGGCGTGGGTGGCCACTGGACGGTCCAATGACGAGATCGCGGACGAGTTGGTGGTCAGTCCGGCGACGGTACGAACACACGTGAGCCGGGCGATGGTCAAGCTGCACGCCCGCGACCGCGCGCAGCTCGTCGTGTTCGCGATGCAGTCCGGGCTCACGCTGCCGGACCGCTGAGACCCGGCGACCGCCTCACGCCGACCTGACCACTGGGCGACCGTCGAGCTGGACTCCGGCTCCGCGCATCTCGACGAGTGCTCGCTCGGTGGTCTCGAGCGCGACGCCCGCAGTCATCCCGAGCAGGACGCGGGTGTCGAAGCCTTCGCGTGCCGCGTCGAGCGCCGTGGCCCGTACGCAGTGGTCGGTGGCGATCCCGACGACGTCGACACCCGAGACCTCGTGGGACCGCAGCCAGTCGGCAAGCGGTGTGCCCTCGTGGGAGTGGCCTTCGAAGCCCGAGTACGCGGCGGCGTAGGCGCCCTTGTCGAAGACGGCGTCGAACGGCTGCGGGTCCAGGTTCGGGTGGAATGCGGCGCCGACGGTCCCGGCCACGCAGTGCGGGGGCCACGATTCGACGAAGTCGGGGTACGAGGAGAAGTGCTCCCCCGGGTCGACGTGGTGGTCGCGCGTGGCGACGACGTGCTCGTACTCGCGCTCGTCGGCTTCGGCTTCCTGCCATCGGTGCAGCACGGCGGCGATCGCGAACGCGACGTCCGCGCCGCCGCCCACGGCAAGGCTGCCACCTTCGCAGAAGTCGTTCTGGACGTCGACCACGATCAGCGCGCGGGTCATGACTCCCCTTCGTAGACCGTCGGGATCGCGGGCTCGCCGCGCGACATCTGCAGCGCGGTCTGAGGCAGTTCGGTGCGCGCCGCCGCGTGCCTGTCGCGCGCCGCGGTGAGCGGCTCGCGGCCGACGCTCTCGCCGTCGCGCACGAGCGGCACCAGCAGCGGCCGGTCGTCACCGTCGTCGACCGGAGGCGATCCGAGCCCGAGCACCTCGGCCTCGGCGACCCCCGCAGCCGACCGGCGGCGCACGGCGTACTTGCGCCCGCCCACGCTTCTCTTGTCTTTGCTCTTCTTGGCGACGGCGACCATCCTGCCGTCGCCGCCTTCGCGGGCCACGAGCTTGTAGACCAGGCCGGCGGTCGGCGCACCCGATCCGGTGACCAACGCCGTGCCGACTCCGTACGCGTCGACAGGTGCTGCGGCCAGCGCCGCGATGGCGTGCTCGTCGAGATCGCTGGTGACGACGATCCGGGTGCCGCTGGCCCCCAGAGCGTCGAGTTGCGCCCGGACCTCGTGAGCCTGGACGAGCAGGTCTCCGGAGTCGAGCCGTACGGCGCCGAGCTCCGGTCCGGCGATCTCGACCCCGAGGACGACCGCCTCGGCGACGTCGTAGGTGTCGACCAGCAGTGTCGTGCCCTTGCCGAGCGCGTCGACCTGCGCGATGAAGGCGTCGCGTTCGTCGTCGTGCAGAAGGATGAACGAGTGAGCGCTCGTGCCCTGCGTGGGCACGCCGTACGTCCGCCCCGCCTCGAGGTTGCTGGTCGACGTGAACCCGGCGACGAAGGCAGCCCGCGCGGCGGCGACGGCCGCCCGCTCGTGGGCGCGCCGCGAGCCCATCTCGATGCACGGCCGGCCGGCGGCAGCCGTGGTCATCCGGGACGCCGCCGACGCGACCGCAGAGTCGTAGTTCAGGACCGAGAGGATCAGCGTCTCGAGGACCACGGCCTCGGCGAAGCTCGCCTCGACGATGAGCAGGGGAGAGTACGGGAAGAAGCACTCGCCTTCGGCGTAGCCCCAGATGGTGCCGCCGAACCGGTAGCCGGACAGCCACTGCAGTGTGGGGGCGTCGACCACGCGGCGCTGTTCGAGGTCGGCGAGCGTCTCGTCGTCGAAGCGGAAGCGCTCGATTTCGGTCAGCAGGCGGCCGGTTCCGGCCACGACGCCATACCGTCGGCCCTCCGGGAGCCGCCGCGCGAAGACCTCGAACACCGACCGGCGCTGGGCACTCCCGCGTGCCAGCGCCGCCTGCAGCATGGTCAGCTCGTAGTGGTCCGTGAGCAGCGCGGTCCCGGGGCCATCGACAGCCGGCACGATCCACAGCGTAGCCGTCGCCGGTGCGTCGCCCCGGCCGCAAGGTGACACCATGGAGCCGTGACCACTGCACCCGCCGAGGTCGAACGGCCGGAGTCCGACGAGGTCGTCGTGCCCGACACGCCGTGGACGACGGTGGTCTGGAACGATCCGGTCAACCTCATGTCGTACGTGACGTACGTGTTCCGGTCATACTTCGGCTACGCCCGGGGCAAGGCCGAGAAGCTCATGCTCGACGTGCACGAGAAGGGCAAGGCCATCGTGTCCTCGGGCACCCGTGAAGCGATGGAGCGCGACGTGGAAGCCATGCACGGCTACGGCTTGTGGGCCACGATGCAGAAGGTGGGGGACCGAGGCTGAGCACGGCGTTCCGGCGGGCCCGTGGCGGCGGGGTGTCCGCGGCGTTCCACCAGGTCGAGGTCGAGCTCCTACGATCCCTGGTCGGCCAGCTGCTCGAGCTCGTACGCGGCGAGCCTGTCCAGCGTGACCCCCGCCAGGCCGGCGACCCGCTCGCGGCGGCGTTGGGGCTCGACGACGACCCGGCGCGGCCGACCGACCCGGTGGTGCTGCGGCTGTTCCCGGACGCCTACCGCGACGACGACGACGCGGCAGCAGAGTTTCGCCGGTTCACCGAACGGGGTCTGCGTGAGGCCAAGGCGGATGCGGCCGCGGCGGTGCTGGCCACGCTGGCCGGCACCGGTCCGGTGGAGCCCGGCGAGACGCTGGAGTCCGGAGGCGAGAAGGTTCGTCTGCTCCTCGGCGCGGACGAGGCGCTGGCGTGGCTGCGTACGCTCACCGACCTCCGGCTCGCTCTCGGAACCCGACTCGGCGTGGAGGAGGGCGACGAGGAGCACTGGCAGGCGCTGCCCGACGACGACCCTCGCCGCCACATCCACGACGTCTACGACTGGCTCGGTTGGGTCCAGGAGACTCTCGTCCGCGCTCTGTCCTCCGGCCTGGACTGACTCGCACCGACGCGGCCGTCGCGTCGCCGGCATGGACGACACCTTTAGGCTCGTGAACCGTGCTGGACATTCCCGCCGAGATCATCGAGGCGATCGTCGCCCACGCCCGGCGCGACCATCCGGACGAGGCGTGCGGGATCGTCGCGGGGCCGATCGGGTCGGACCGGCCCGAGCGTCTCGTTCCGATGGCCAACGCTGAGCGGTCGCCGACCTTCTACCGCTTCGACTCCCTCGAGCAGTTGCGGGTCTGGCGTGAGATGGACGACCGGGACGAGGAACCCGTCGTCATCTACCACTCGCACACCGCCACCGAGGCGTACCCCTCACGGACCGACCTCGACTACGCCGCCGAGCCCACCGCCCACTATCTGCTCGTCTCGACCCGTGACGACGACGTGGAGATCCGCTCGTTCCGCATCGTGGACCGGGCGGTCACCGAGGAAGAGGTCGTGGTCGCCGGTCGGGAATGATGGGCTCGGACGCCCCCGTTTGCGCTTGTACCGACCACCGCCTCCCGTGAGTCCCAGGAGCACATGCCATGGCCATCGAGGTCCGCATCCCCACGATCCTGCGCCAGTACACCGACGGCGCCAAGGCCGTCGCCGGCGCAGGTGAGACGCTCGGGGCGGTCATCGACGACCTGGAGTCGCGGCATCCCGGGCTGCGCGATCGGCTGGTCGAGAACGGCGGGTTGCGGCGGTTCGTGAACGTGTACCTCAACGACGAGGACGTCAGGTTCCTCGACGGTCTGACGACGCCGGTCAACGACGGCGACTCGGTGACCGTGCTGCCGGCCGTGGCCGGGGGGAGTGCAGCCAGTTGGTGAGGTACGCCTCGTTGCTGGACTCGATCGGGCACACGCCGCTGGTCGGGCTGCCCCGCCTGTCGCCGTCCGCAGAGGTGCGATTGTGGGCCAAGCTCGAGGACCGTAACCCGACCGGGTCGGTGAAGGACCGGCCGGCAATGCGGATGATCGAGCACGCCGAACGCGACGGCCTGCTGAGCCCGGGTCGCACGATCCTCGAGCCGACGTCGGGCAACACCGGGATCTCGCTGGCCATGGCGGCGCGACTCAAGGGATACCGGCTGGTCTGCGTCATGCCCGAGAACACCTCGGCGGAGCGGCGCCAGCTCCTGCTCATGTGGGGGGCCGAGATCGTCTCGTCGCCCGCCGCCGGCGGTTCGAACGAGGCGGTCCGCATGGCCAAGCAGATGGCGGCGGACAATCCCGACTGGGTGCTGCTCTACCAGTACGGCAACCCGGCGAACACCCAGTCGCACTACGCGGCCACCGGCCCGGAGCTGCTCGCCGACCTGCCCACGATCACCCATTTCGTGGCCGGGCTCGGGACGACGGGCACGCTGATGGGGGTCGGGCGGTACCTGCGCGAGAAGGTGCCCGGCGTGGCCGTGGTCGCGGCCGAACCGCGGTACGGCGAGCTCGTGTACGGCCTGCGCAACCTCGAGGAAGGGTTCGTACCGGAGCTCTACGACGAGTCGGTGCTGACAAGCCGCTTCTCGGTGGGCCCGCACGACGCGCTTCGCCGGACCCGCGAGCTGCTCGAGTCGGAGGGCATCTTCGCCGGCATCTCGACGGGGGCCGTTCTGCACGCGGCGCTGGCGGTCGCCCGGAAGGCGCTCGACGGGGGTGAGCGGGCCGACATCGCCTTCGTCGTTGCGGACGGCGGCTGGAAGTACCTGTCCACAGGCGCCTACGAGGGCACCGTCGAGGACGCGGCCCAGCGCCTGGAGGGCCAGCTCTGGGCCTGACCGGGCCGGCACCGCATCGACCACAGCCGCCAACGATCTCCTCCCAACTGTCTTCCCTGCCATGTCACAGACGGCCGGGGCTGTCTCGTCTCGGGTCTCAGAGAAGACTCCGGAATCAGGAAGGTGATGGTCATGCGGGTGTTCGTGGCAGGCGGGACCGGGGTCATGGGGCGGCGGCTGGTGCCGCAGCTCGTGGCCCGTGGCCACCAGGTGACGGCGACGACGACAGGCCCGGCCAAGCTGGACCTGCTGTACCAGCTGGGCGCCGATGCTGTCGTGATGGACGGGCTTGATGCGGTGGCGGTCGGTGAGGCGGTGGCCAAGGCTCGGCCGGACGCGATCGTGCACCAGATGACCGCCATCGCCGGCAAGCCCGATATGAAGCACATGGATCGGTGGTTCGCCACCACCAACCGGCTGCGCACCGAGGGGACGGACCACCTGGTGGCCGCCGCCGAGGCGACCGGCGTACCCCACGTCGTCGCGCAGAGCTACGCCAGCTGGAACGGCATCCGGCAGGGCGGATGGGTGAAGACCGAGGAGGACCCGCTGGACCCGATGACGGGCACGGTGGCGCACCCTGGGATGGCGGCGATCCGCCACGTCGAGGACATGGTCGGCAAGGCTGGTGGCGCGGCCCTGCGGTACGGCTGGCTCTACGGGCCGGGCGCCACCGACGACCTGGTCGCGCCCGTGCGCAAGCGGCAGTTCCCGATCGTCGGGGATGGCGGCGGCTACTGCTCGTGGATGCATCTCGACGATGCGGCGAGCGCTACCGTCCTGGCCGTGGAGCAGCAGGCGAGGGGCGTGTTCAACATCGTCGACGACGAACCGGCCCCGGCCACTGAGTGGCTGCCTTATCTGGCCGCGTGCGCGGGCGCGAAGCCACCGATGCGGGTTCCCAAGTGGCTGGCCCGGCTGCTGGCCGGGGACGTGGCGGTGACGATGATGACCGAGGGGCGCGGCTTCTCCAACGCCAAGGCCAAGCGGGACCTCGGCTGGGAGCTGCGCTATCCGTCGTGGCGGCAGGGTTTCAAGGCAGAGCTGGCGTGACCAGGGTCGAGGAGTTCGAGGAGTTGCGGCCGCTGCTGTTCGCGATCGCCTACCGGATATTGGGCAGTGTCAGCGAGGCTGAGGACGCGGTGCAGGAGACCTGGCTGCGTTACGAGTCCTCCCCGACGCAGCCCACGTCGACCAAGGCCTTCCTCTCGGCCGTGGTGACCCGGGTCTCGATCGACGTGCTGCGCTCGGCGCGGGTCCGGCGGGAGCAGTACGTCGGGCAGTGGTTCCCCGAGCCATTGCTCACCGACCCTTATGAGGATCCGGCGCGGTCGGCGGAGCTGGCGGACTCGGTGTCGATGGCGGCCCTGTTGCTGCTCGAGCGGCTGACCCCGCTCGAGCGCGCGGTCTTCGTGCTGCGGGAGGTGTTCGGGTTCGGCTTCCCCGAGGTCGCGTCGGCGGTGGGGCGCTCGGAGGCGGCGTGCCGCCAGCTCGCGGTGCGGGCGCGCCGCCACATGGACGCGGGCCGGCCCCGCTTCGACGTGGACCGAAGGGAGCGCGAGAAACTCACCGAGCGATTCTTCGACGCCTTCAAGGAGGGGGACGTCGACGGGCTGCGGGAGCTGCTCGCCGCCGACGTTCAGCTGGTCGGCGACGGCGGCGGCAAGGCCCCGCAATGGAAGCCCATCTTCGGCGCCGAGAACGTGGCCCGGGTGCTTGCCGCGATGGTCTCGCCGTACGTCCGGATCGGCGGCGTCATCGAGCCGCACGAGGTGAACGGCCAGCCGGGCGCGATCTTCCACGACCGGGACGGCAAGGTCGTCAACACCTGGGCGCTCGACATCCTCGACGGACAGATCCAGACGATCCGCACGGTGCTCAACCCCGACAAGCTCGGGCACCTGGGTCCGGTGGCAGACGCCCGGGCGGTCCTCCGCGAGGCCTACCAGGCTCGCCGGCCCGGGGATTGACCGGAAGAGCCGACCGCGCTCCAGACCTGCACGAGCAGTTCAACGGCAACGGGCCGGGCACCGAATACCGGTCGAGGCACACCCAGCCCGGGGTTGTCCACAGGCCGGCGATCGGGGCTGGCACGGCCGCCGGGTGAGGGGCAGCCTCGTGAGGCATGACAGCCACCGCCAAGCCCGTCGTGGTCAAGCTCGGCACGCCGCCGGACATCGTCGCCGCGATGCCGTCGTTCATCGGGTTCCACCCGCGCGAGAGCCTGATCGTGATGTGCCTGCACGGCCCCCGCAAGCGCAACGGGCTGACGATGCGCTTCGACCTTCCTCAGCCACGCCACCACCGGGCCATGGTGTCCGAGATCACCGCTCGGGTGACCAGACAGCGAGCGGGCTCAGTGATCCTGGTGTGCTACACGGCAGCAACCGGCGCTGACGGGAAATTGCCCAGAGCCGACCTCGTCGAGCGGCTGGCACAGCACCTGGTGGCCCGAGACGTCGGGGTGGTAGAGGCACTGCTCGTGCGTGGAGGTCGGTGGTACTCCTACACGTGCACCGATTCGTGCTGCCCGAGCAGTGGAACGCCCATTCCGGCGCATCCGGCGGGCGCGGCGGCCATGTTCGCCGCCGAGGCGGCGCTGCAGGGGCGCTCCGTGCTGCCCGACCGGGAGGCGCTGGAGGCGTCCGTGCGCGGTCCGGTCGCGTTGCGCAGGATCTCACTCACCCAGACCTATGATCGGGTCGCGGCCGAGATGGCCGCCGAGCTTTCCGGCGGAGACGTCGAGAGCTTCGCCGACGGCACCGTCGCGCTGGCGCGGAAGGCCCTCGACGGTTACGTCGAAGGCCGGCGCGACCTCACCGACGACGCCGCCGCCCGCATCGTGCTGGGACTGCACGACAAGCCCTCGCGGGATGAGCTCACCACGTGGGGCATCGGCGACCACGTCGACGAGTTCGTCGTGCTCTTGACCGACCTTGCGCAGCGAGCACTCGACGAGGAGGCCGCCCCGGTCTGCACCGTCCTCGCATCAGTGGTGTACCAGCGGGGCGGGGGCGCGCTCGTGGGCGTCGCGCTCGAGCGCGCGCTGCGCTGCGACCCCGGATACACGATGGCGCGGATGCTCGCCGCCATGCTCGACGGGCAGGTCGAACCCGCGGAACTGCGCTCGCTGAGCCGCGCGGTCCGGCGCGATCTCCGTCGGCGATGACGGAGCCCGGCGAACGCTGGCGTACGCTCGTCGCGCCATGAACGACGCACCGATCGGGATCTTCGACAGTGGGGTGGGCGGGCTCACCGTCGCCCGGGCGGTCCTCGACCAGCTACCGCACGAACCGGTGCTCTACGTGGGCGACACGGAGCGTGGACCCTACGGGCCGCGGCCCATCGCCGAGGTCCGGGCATTCGCCCTCGACGTCATGGACCATCTGGTCGACGAGGGCGTGAAGATGCTGGTGATCGCCTGCAACTCCGCCAGCAGCGCCGTGCTGCGCGACGCGCGCGAGCGATACCGCGTGCCCGTCGTCGAGGTGATCCAGCCTGCGGTCCGCCGGGCCGTGGCGGCAACGCGAAGCGGTCATGTCGGGGTGATCGGTACGCGGGCCACCGTCACGTCCAAGGCGTACGAGGACTCGTTCGCCGCCGCTCCGCAGCTGCGAATCACCACCCAGGCATGTCCGCGCTTCGTCCAATTCGTCGAGGACGGCGTCACCCACGGCCCGGAGCTGGAACGGGTTGCCCGCGAATACCTTGAACCGGTCCGGGAGGCAGGTGTCGACACCCTGGTTCTCGGCTGCACCCACTACCCGTTGCTCACCGGCGTCATCTCCTACGTGATGGGAGCGGGTGTCACGCTGGTGAGCAGCGCGGAGGAGACCGCGCAGGACGTCTACCACGTGCTGGCCGTGCACGGGCTCATGCGCGACGACGACCTGCCACCGCCGGTGCACACGTTCCGCGCGACGGGCGACCCGCGGCCGTTCGTCGAGTTGGGTCGCCGGTTCCTCGGCCCGGAGGTCGCCACCGTCGCGGATGCCATGCGGTGAAACTGACTGTCGCCGGCTGCTCTGGATCGCTGCCAGGGCCGGACTCGGCAGCATCGTGCTACCTCGTCGAGGCGGCTGGTGTGCGGCTCGTCCTCGACCTCGGCAACGGCGCGCTGGGTTCCCTACAGCGCCATGTTGCGCTGAGCGAGCTCGACGCCGTGCTGCTCAGCCACCTTCACCCCGACCACTGCCTCGACCTGTGCGGTCTCTACGTCGCCCGGCGTTACGGCCCGGAGCGTTCACGATCCCGGATCCCGGTCTGGGGACCGCCCGGCACGGCAGCTCGGATGGCGAACGGATACGGGCTGCCGGTCGATCCGGGCATGACCGAGGAGTTCGACTTCCGTCGCTATCCCGATGGCGGCTTCGCGGTGGGTCCGTTTCTGGTCCAGGCGGCACGCGTCGAGCATCCGGGGACGGCCTACGCACTGCGGGTCGAGCACGAGGGTCGCGTCCTGGTCTACTCCGGCGACACGGCGCCGTGCGCGGCCCTGGTCGAACTGGCTCGCGGAGCGGACGTGCTGTTGTGCGAGGCGGGGTTCCCCGATGGTGGGGACAATGCGCCGGGGCTGCACCTCACCGGAAGGGATGCGGGTGAGCAGGCGCAGGCAGCCGACGTGCGCCGCCTCCTCCTCACCCACGTACCCCCGTGGGGCGACCCCGCCCGGGCAATGGCGTACGCCGCGGACGCCTTCGCCGGCCCGGTGGAACTGGCGCGGTCCGGCCTGGTCGTCGACGTCTGAGACGCACGGCTAGCCTTCCCGGCATGAAACGCACCGACGATCGTGCGGCCGAACAGCTGCGACCGGTCCGCATCACGCGCGGCTGGCTCGACCACGCCGAGGGCTCGGCGCTGATCGAGTTCGGGGCCACTCGCGTGCTCTGTGCTGCGTCGGTCACGGCAGGTGTGCCGCGCTGGCGGAAGGGTTCCGGTCAGGGTTGGGTGTCGGCCGAGTACGCCATGCTGCCGCGCTCCACCAACACCCGCTCCGACCGCGAGTCGGTCAAGGGGCGCATCGGCGGGCGCACCCACGAGATCTCCCGGTTGGTAGGACGCGCGCTCCGCGGGGTCGTCGACGTGTCCGCCCTGGGTGAGAACACCGTCCTCCTCGACTGCGACGTGCTCCAGGCCGACGGCGGCACGCGCACCGCGGCGGTCACGGGCGCCTATGTGGCGTTGGCCGATGCCGTCGACTGGATGCGGGGCCAGGCCCTGCTCGCCGGTGGCGACGTGCTGCGCGGCTCGGTCGCCGCCGTGTCCGTGGGCGTCGTCGACGGCGAGGCGTTGCTCGACCTCTGCTACGAGGAGGACGTTCGCGCCGCGACCGACATGAACGTCGTCATGACCGGTGACGGGCGCTTCGTCGAGGTGCAGGGCACGGCCGAGGGCGACCCGTTCGACCGTCGGGAGCTGGACGACCTGCTCGCGCTCGCGGAGGCGGGCTGCGGCGAACTCACCGATCTGCAGCGATCGGCCTTGGCTGGATGACCGCTCCGCCGACCCAGACGGTGGTCCTCGCGACTCGCAACCCGCACAAGCTCGACGAGCTCCGCCGCATCCTGGCGGCTGCGGGCGTGAGCGTCGACCTGGTGTCGGTCGCACAGTTCCCCGATGTGGCCGACGTCGTCGAGACCGGCCTGAGCTACGCCGAGAACGCATTGCTCAAGGCCACCGCGACGGCAGCCGCGACGCACCTGCCGGCAATCGCCGACGACTCCGGCCTCGATGTCGACGCGCTCAACGGGATGCCCGGGGTCTTCTCGGCGCGATGGGCGGGCCGCCACGGCGACGACGCCGCCAACCTCGCGCTGCTCCTCCGTCAGGTCAGCGACGTCCCCGACGCTCGGCGGGGGGCGGCCTTCGTCTGCGCGGCGGCGTTGGCTGCGCCATCGGGCAGAACGGTGGTCGAGGAGGGTCGCCTGACCGGGTGGCTGGCACGCGAGCCGCGTGGAAGCAACGGTTTCGGCTACGACCCCGTGTTTGTCCCCGACGGACAGACGCGAACGACCGCGGAGATGTCCCCGGCCGAGAAGGACGCCGTCAGCCACCGGGGTCGGGCATTCCGGGCGCTCGCCCCGCACCTGCGAACCCTCCCGTGGGCCTGGTGCGGCACCCGCTCGACGTGGCTGTTTCCGCCGCCGTAGCACTTTCGTCATGTGACCGCCCGCCCGCTTCCGGCGGATCTGGCGCACCATGGGTGTTGTGATCGAGGCACCGCTGCATGCCGCGCCGCGCCGCACCGAGCAGGCATGGCTGCCGGCCCTGGCCGGCGTGGCCGCAGCGGGGCTCGGGCTGGGCGTGGCAGAACTGGTCGCCGGGCTGCTCTCCCGGACGCTGACGCCGGTGATCGCCGTCGGCGAGGCGTTCATCGACCGGGTCCCGACGTGGCTGAAGGATCTCGCGGTCGAGTGGTTCGGCACCGCTGACAAGACCGTCCTGATCGGCGGAGTGCTGGTGGTGTTCGCCGCGCTGTCCGCCGGCATCGGCGTGCTGACAGCACGCCACCGCGGTGTCGGGTTGTCGGCTGCGGCCGCCCTGGGTGCGGTGGCGGCACTCGCGGTCGCCAGCCGCCCCGACTCGTCCGCAGGCGACCTGCTGCCGACGATCGTGGGTGCCGGCGTCTCGCTGATCGCGTTGGACCGGCTGGCCGGACGGGTGCCCGCCGCCGAGGTGGCGCCGGACGCGGCCGACGGGCGCCGCACGTTCCTGCGGACCGTCGGGATCGTGGGTGGGCTGGGACTGGTGGCGTTCTACGCGGGGCGTTGGCTCGGCCGCCGCCGGTCGTCGGTGGAGGAGTCCCGGGACGCCGTTGCCCTCCCGGACCAGACCGTGGAGGAGCCACCGGGGGTCGATCTCGGCGTCGAGGACGCCGAGCCGTGGCAGACCCCGAACGAGGTCTTCTACCGGATCGACACGGCACTGGCGGTACCGCTGGTGCAGGCGGAGACCTGGGGCCTGCGCGTGCATGGACTGGTCGAGCGCGAGGTGAACCTGACCTTCGACGAACTCGTCGACATGGGCCTGGTCGAGCGATGGGTCACGCTGACCTGCGTGTCCAACGAGGTCGGCGGCTACCTGGCCGGCAACGCGCTGTGGGCAGGTGTGCCGGTGGCCGACGTGCTCGCGATGGCCGGGCCCGCCGCGGACGCCGACGCCGTCAAGTCGACGTCGGCCGACGGATGGACGGCCGGAACACCCCTGGACGTGCTCACGGACGGCCGCGACGCGTTGTTCGCGGTGGCGATGAACGCTGAGCCCCTCCCCGTGGAGCACGGATTCCCGGTCCGGATGGTCGTGCCTGGCCTGTATGGCTACGTCAGCGCCACGAAGTGGGTCGTCGACGTCGAGGTGACCCGGTTCGCGGACTTCAAGGCCTACTGGAGCACGCGTGGCTGGTCCGAGCGCGGGCCGATCAAGACGGCCTCTCGGATCGAGGTGCCCCGGTCGGGCGCGGGCGTGAGTGCCGGCCGGGTAGCGGTCGCCGGCGTGGCCTGGGCGCAGCACCGGGGCATCCAGTCGGTCGAGGTCCGCGTCGACAACGGCCAATGGCAGCGGGCGCGGTTGGCCGAGGTTCCGAGCGCCGACACTTGGCGCCAGTGGGTCTGGGAGTGGGACGCGGAGCCCGGAGACCACGATCTGCAGGTGCGGGCCACGTCGGCGGACGGGGATCTCCAGACCGAGGAGGAGGCGCCGCCCGCACCCGACGGCGCGACGGGCTGGCACCAGGTCACCGTGACCGTCGACGAATAGAGGACATCACCCCCACTGAGCTCGCTCTCAGGCGCGGACCAGGCGGGCCGTCTCGGAGGTGGGTCCGCCGTGCAGGACTGCGGCGAGCGTCTCCACCCCGTCGACAAGGCGTGGGCCGGGACGTACGACGATCCCGTCGGCGTCGATGGCCCACACCGGCACTGCCGGCAGCCGGTCGAGGACGGCGCGGGCCTGCGCTTCAGCGCCGTCGAGGTGAAAGCCGCATGGGGCGACCACGACGACGTCTGGTGCGGCGCCGGCGAGGTCGGTCCACGTCGTTTCGACCGAACGCGTGCCCGGCCGCGACGCGACCGGCTCGCCTCCCGCGGCGCTGACCAGGTCCGGCACCCAGTGGCCGGCTGTGAACGGCGGGTCGACCCATTCCACCACCGCGACCCTCGGTCGTGGCCGCCCGGCCACTTTGCGTCGAATGGCCCCGAGCCGATCTCGTAAGGCCGCCACGAGCGTGGTCGCCCGCGTCCCGGCGCCGGCGTGCTCGCCGACGACGACGATCGTGTCGAGGACCTCGTCGAGGGTATGGGGGTCCAGCGCCACCACGTCGGCGCTGCAGCCGAGGTGGTCGAGCGCCTCTTCGACGTCGCCGCTCGGGATCGCGCAGACGCGGCAGAGGTCCTGGGTCAGGATGAGCTCCGGGTCCAGCGCCGACAGGGCGCCCGCGTGCAGCGTGTAGAGGTCGGAGCCCGCGGCCAGTCGTGACCGTACGTACGCGTCGATGGCCATCGGCGTCATCCGCGACGTGTCGAGCCCGCCGACCACGACCGTCTTCTCCCGCCTGGCGGCGGGCGGCTCGTCGCATTCGAACGTGACCCCCACGAGGTCGTCGCCCAGCCCCAGTGCATACACGATTTCCGTCGCCGACGGCAGCAACGAGACGATCCGCACCGGCTCAGGATAAAGCGCGGGCTGCACACCCGATCGGTGCGGCGACGGCGATGCCGCATCAGCCGTCAGCCGGCCGGTGCGCGTTCCTCCATGCCCCACGGTGATCCGTAGTCGCCACCCAGCAGGTCGAGGAAGGGCTGGGCGTCGAACGCCTCGGGGCCGAGCACGCCTGCGCCGGACCATGTTCCCGCTGCGAGCAGTTCCAGCGCGACGACCGGGTTGACCGCGGTCTGCCAGACCACGCACTGGCTGCCGTACTCGGCCATCGACCAGGCGTTGTCGACGACATGGTGCAGGTAGACCTCCCGAGGGTGGCCGTCCTTGCCCGTGCCGGTGACCCACAGGCCGGCACAGGTCTTGCCGTGCATGCGGTCGCCGAGCATCGCCGGATCGGGCAGGCAGGCCGCGACCACGTCGCGCGGGCTCACCTGGACGGCGGCTCCCGCGGACCGCACGCTGACCGGGTCGGTGCGGTCGAGCCCGAGCTTGTGCAGCGTCTCGAGGACGTCGATGAACTCCGTGCCGAGCCCGTACTTGAACGTCACGCGCTCCGCCTCGACCCAGCGCGGCATCAGCAGGACCTCCTCGTGCTCCACGTTCACGCACTCGACCGGGCCGATACCGGCCGGGAAGTCGAAGACCTCCGGCTCGCTGAACGGTGGTGTGGTGAACCAGCCTCGGCTGCGTTCCCACACCACGGGCGGGTTCAGGCACTCCTCGATGGTCGTCCAGATCGAGAACGAGGGCGCGAAGTCGTAGCCATCGACGGTGAGGTTCGCGCCGTCGCGGGTGCCCAACTCGTCGATGGCGCCGAACAGGTGGTCCGCGGCGTAGCGTGCGAAGACGTCGGAGAGCCCGGGCTCGACACCGATGCCGACCAGCGCCAGCCGGCCGGCATCCTGCCACTGTGCGGCCTTCGCGAACTGGTCGTCGCCGAGCTTGACTCCCGGCTGCTCGTACGGCTGCTCCGGGTGTGGGTGTGACAGCGACATCGCCATGTCGAGGTATGCCGCACCCGAGGCGAAGGCCCCGTCGAAGACCGGCATCACGAAGCGGGGGTCGACCGCGTTCATGATGTGGGTGATCTCGTGCTCGCGGGCGAGGGCCTCGACGGCACCGGAGGTCGAGGCATCGACGCGTGCTGCGACGAAGCGGTCGTCGTTCCCGTGTCGGTGGCGGACTGCCGCGACCGTGCGATCTGCCCGAGCCTGGTCGTAGTCGGCCACCACCATCCGGTCGAAGAACTCGCGATCCGCCGCGATCCGTGCGAACGCGTCGCCGACACCGCCCGATCCCACGAGGAGTATCCGCATGACACCGAATCTATCGCACGAGCCCTGTTATACAACTGATTCCTTTACCCCCTTGCCCTCAGGCAACGGAGTCAGTAGATTCCGGCCCAGCGGCGGGGGTTACGGCGCACCGAAGGTAGGGCGGCACGGTCGAGGCGAGGATTGCGACACCTCGACCGTGCCGGCCTACAGCCTGGTGCCGGACACGGTCTGTGCGGCCGAGCCGTTCGCGTTGATGTGCGTTCAGCGGTCGAGATAGCTCAATGAGCCGGAATCCGTGTCGTATATGCGGCATGCGATACGGATTCGCTTGCCAACGGGCGATGTGACCGCAAGGATCGCAATGTGGTCACACGTGAGCGCGGTACGGCCGTGCTGGACTCCGTAGCCAAAGGGATCATCGAGCAGCTGCAGGAAGACGGACGGCGCTCGTACGCCGCCATCGGTAAGGCCATCGGCCTGTCCGAGGCCGCGGTCCGCCAGCGGGTGCAGCGCCTGGTCGAGTCCGGAGTCGTCCAGATCGTCGCGGTGACCGACCCGCTGCAACTCGGCTTCGAGCGGCAGGCCCTCATCGGCATCAGGGCCACCGGCGACGTCAACACCGTCGCCGACGCGCTCGCCGAGATCCCCGACGTCGACTATGTCGTGATCACAGCCGGGTCGTTCGACCTGATCGCCGAGGTCGTCTGCGAGGACGACGACCACCTGCTCGACCTGCTGAGCTCGCACATCCGTGTGCTGGACGGGGTCGTCGCCACCGAGACGTTCGTCTACCTCAAGCTCCGCAAGCAGCTCTACAACTGGGGAACCCGATGACCACGTCGACGGTCGCTGCCGCCGACGGCATGACTCCCCGCGGCACCAGCCGGGCCGATGCCGCACGCGACCACCTCTGGATGCACTTCGCGCGGCACTCCGGTCTCTACGAAGGCCAGCGGGCCCCGGTCATCGCCCGCGGCGAGGGTGTGCGCATCTGGGACGACGCCGGCCGTCGCTACCTCGACGCCCTGTCGGGCCTGTTCGTCGTGCAGGTGGGACACGGGCGACGCGAGCTTGCGGAGGCGGCGGCGCGACAGGCAGAGCAGTTGGCGTACTTCCCGCTGTGGTCGTACGCGCATCCGCCGGCGATCGACCTTGCCGAGCGGCTGGCGGCACACGCGCCCGGTGACCTCAACCGGGTCTTCTTCACCACGGGTGGCGGCGAGGCCGTCGAGACGGCCTGGAAGCTCGCCAAGCAGTACTGGAAGCTGGTCGGCCGGCCGGCAAAGCACAAGGTCATCTCGCGTGCGGTCGCGTACCACGGGACTCCGCACGGTGCGCTGACGATCACCGGTATCCCGGCGGCGAAGCAGGCGTTCGAACCGCTTGTGCCCAGCGGGGTCGTCGTGCCCAACACCAACCAGTACCGCGCACCCGACCACGTGCGCGACGACGGCAAGGCCTTCGGCCGGTGGGCCGCCGACCGGATCGAGGAGGCGATCCTGTTCGAAGGACCCGACACCGTTGCCGCGGTGTTCCTCGAACCCGTGCAGAACTCCGGCGGCTGCTTCCCGCCGCCGCCCGGTTACTTCGACCGGGTGCGCGAGATCTGCGACGAGTACGACGTCCTGCTGGTCTCCGACGAGGTCATCTGCGCGTTCGGCCGGATCGGGTCGATCTTCGCCTGCGACGACTTCGGCTACGTCCCGGACATGATCACCTGTGCCAAAGGCATGACCTCCGGATACTCGCCGATCGGGGCGATGATCGCCTCGGACCGCCTCTTCGAGCCGTTCGCGAAGGGGACGACGACCTTCCCGCACGGGTTCACCTTCGGCGGGCACCCGGTGTCGGCGGCGGTCGCGATGGTCAACCTCGACATCTTCGAGCGCGAGGGAATCACCGACCACGTCAAAGCGACGGCCCCCGCGTTCCGCTCGACCCTCGAGAAGCTGCTCGACCTGCCCATCGTCGGTGAGGTACGCGGCGCCGGCTACTTCTACGGGATCGAGCTGGTCAAGGACAAGAACACCCGCGAGACCTTCGACGACGACGAGGCAGAGCGGCTTCTCCGCGGCTTCCTGTCCAGCGCCCTGTTCGAGGCGGGGCTCTATTGCCGCGCCGACGACCGCGGCGACCCGGTCGTCCAGCTGGCGCCACCGTTGATCAGCGGGCAGGCCGAGTTCGACGAGATGGAGCAGATCCTTCGGTCGGTCCTGACCGAGGCCTGGTCGCGCCTCTGACCGCCCACGTCCTCCCCGCATCTTGTGGCGGGTTCGCAACGTCTCCGAGGCGGTCGAGACGTGCATTTCCCGCCACAAGTGGTGACTGTCAGTCGAGAAGTTCAGGGGCGATGGTCGTCCAGAACTCTTCGACGCGCCGGCGGCCTTGTCCCGGCCAGCTGCAGACCAGGTAGTCGAGGCCGAGGTCGCGGCGGGCCTGCGCGTTGCGCCGCACCTCGTTCCACGGCTCGGACAGCGAGAGCGACGCCGCACGCCCGATGGCCGACGGATCCCGCCCAGCCTGCTCGGCCAGCCGGTCGACCTGGACCGATGCCTCCCGGTATTCCCTGATCGCGTTGGTGTGCCACACGTCCGCGTAACGCGCCACCAGCGGAAGTGTGCGGTGCGGGCCCGATCCGCCGATCCAGATCGGTGGACGTGGCCGCTGGACCGGCAGCGGCCGCAGCTGCGCGCCGTCCAGGCTCACACGGCGACCGTCGTAGGACACGACCTCACCGGTGAAGAGCCGGACGAAGATCTCGAGCTGGTCCTCGAGCAAGTCGAAGCGCTCACCCGTGGGCGGGAAGTCGATGCCGAGCCGGAGGTGCTCCGGCTCGTACCAGGCGGCACCGATGCCCAGTTCGAGGCGGCCGTTGCTGGCGTGGTCGACGGTGACCGCCTCGGCGGCGAGGACCGACGGGTGCCGGTAGGTTACGCCGGCGACCAGCAGGCCGAGGCGGATGCGGCTGGTTCGCCCGGCGAGTGCGGCCAGCGTGGTCATGCCCTCGAAGCAGTTGCCCGGCCCCTCGCCGTACATCGGCACCAAGTGGTCGAAGCCCCAGGCGCCGTCGAAGCCGAGGTCTTCCCCGAACCGGACCCGCTCGACGACCTCGTCGAAATCCAGCCGCTGCTGCGCGACGTCGATGCCCAGCTTCACCAGCACCCCTAATGTCGATCGGATCGCGTCATTGCTGTGCGGGAGAGGGGACTCGAACCCCTACGTCCGAAGACACCGGGACCTAAACCCGACGCGGCTGCCAGTTACGCCACTCCCGCATGTGTGCCCGCAGGCACGGCCGCAAGTGTAGGTCGGCGGCGACCAGCGCTCAGTCGATGCCGAGGTCGCGGCGAAGCTTGGCGACGTGCCCGGTCGCCTTCACGTTGTACATCGCCTGCTCCAGGGTTCCGTCGGCGTCGACGACGAACGTGGAGCGGATCACGCCGATCACCGTCTTGCCGTACAGCTTCTTCTGCCCGTACGCGCCGTAGGCAGTCATGACTGCGTGGTCCTCGTCGGAGAGCAGTGGGAAGGTCAGGCCGTCGCGTTCGCGGAAGCGGACGAGCTTCGCGGGAGGGTCGGGCGAGATGCCGACGACGTCGACTCCTGCGGCGTGCAGCGACGAGAGGCTGTCGCGGAAGTCGCAGGCCTCCGTCGTGCAGCCCGGCGTCATCGCCGCCGGATAGAAGTACACGACCGTTCGGCCGCCGCGGAAGGACGACAGCGAAAC
>JBOGDU010000329.1:0-3711 GCA_050743145.1 Jiangellaceae bacterium
GTCGTCGTCGCCCCCACATGCGCTCAACACGAGCGCGAAGCCGACGGCCCCGATGACGGCTCCCTTGCGAGCGAGTACTCGCATGGATGTCCTCCTAGGTCTGATTACTGCCCGGGACTATGGGCACGCGCGCGACGCCGGTTGGCGTGCGGCGCCTTTCTCCCATCCGGCGTGGTAAAAGTGCCGAAAGGGTGGTCCGTCGCATTCTTAGGCGTCCACATGTCGGGCAAGCAAGCCCGGGGGGCACATCGGACCAGTCCGAAATCAGACTGTGACCAACCTGCCGATTGCTCGTGACGCGATACCGCCGACCCGGGTCCCGCGCGTCACACGCGCCACATCGCAGCCAGCTCTCCCCCTTCACGCAAATGCCGCGGGTCAGGCCCGGCCGTGGCGGCGTCGCGCGGCCGTGCGGGCCCGCTCGGTGGCATCGAGCACGACCTTCCGGATCCGCACGGCATTCGGCGCGACCTCGACGCACTCGTCGTCACGGCAGAACTCCAGTGCCTGCTCCAGCGAGAGTCGCCGGGGTGGGATCAGCCGCTCCAACTCCTCCGCCGTCGAGGAACGGATGTTCGTGAGCTTCTTCTCCTTGGTGATGTTGACGTCCAGGTCGTCGGCCCGTGAGTTCTCACCCACGACCATTCCCTCGTACACCTCGGTGCCGGGCTCGACGAACATCGTGCCGCGCTCCTGGAGGTTGAACATCGCGTACGAGGTCGCGGCGCCCGGGCGGTCGGCCACCAACGATCCCGTGGCTCGGGTCCGCAGGTCGCCGAACCACGGCTCGTACCGGTCGAACACGTGGTGGGCGATGCCGGTTCCGCGGGTCACGGTAAGGAAGTCGGTCCGGAATCCGATCAGCCCGCGTGCGGGCACGACGAACTCCATCCGGATCCACCCGGTGCCGTGGTTGGTCATGTGGTCCATGCGCCCCTTGCGCACCGCGAGGAGTTGGGTGACGGTTCCGAGGTACTCCTCGGGCGCGTCGACGGTCAGGCGCTCGACGGGCTCATGGGTGCGCCCGTCGATCTCGCGCGTCACGACCTGGGGCTTGCCGACGGTGAGCTCGAAGCCCTCGCGTCGCATCGTCTCGACCAGGATCGCCAGTGCCAACTCGCCGCGGCCCTGGACCTCCCATGCGTCGGGCCGCTCGGTCGGCAGCACGCGCAGCGAGACGTTGCCGACCAACTCCTGGTCGAGGCGCTCCTTCACCAGCCGCGACGTCAGCTTGGAACCACCGGACCGCCCGGTCAGCGGCGAGGTGTTGGCACCGATCGTCATCGACAGGGCGGGCTCGTCGACCGTGATCATCGGCAGCGGCCGCGGGTCGGCGTCGTCGGCCAACGTCTCGCCGATGGTGATCTCGGGGATTCCCGCGACGGCGATGATGTCGCCCGGCCCCGCGGACCCGGCCGGCACCCGGTCGAGGGCCTCTGTCATGAACAGCTCGGTGACCTTGACCCGCTCGACCGAACCGTCCTGGCGGCACCAGGCGACCTGCTGACCCTTCCGGATCTCTCCCTGATGCACGCGGCACAACGCGATCCGGCCCAGGAACGGCGACGCGTCGAGGTTGGTCACCTGAGCCTGCAGCGGCGCACCCTCCTCGAAGGTGGGTGGCGGGATCGTGGCGAGAACGGTCTCCACCAGCGGGCCGAGGTCGCCACCGCCGGGGACCGCACCGTCGGCTGGCCGGTCCAGGGACGCCTTCCCGTCACGCGCCGACGCGTACACGATCGGGAAGTCCAGCACGGTCTGGTCGGCCGTGCCGTCGACGCCGTCGTCGACCAGGTCGAGGAACAGCTCGTAGGTCTCGTCGACGACCTCGGCGATGCGCGCATCCGGCCGGTCGGTCTTGTTGACGACGAGCACGATGGGCAACCTCGCCACCAGCGCCTTGCGCAGGACGAATCGGGTCTGCGGCAGCGGGCCCTCGCTCGCGTCGACGAGGAGTACCACGCCGTCGACCATGGCCAGCCCGCGCTCGACCTCGCCGCCGAAGTCGGCGTGGCCGGGCGTGTCGATGATGTTGATGGTCGTGCCGTTCCACCGGACCGCGGTGTTCTTGGCCAGGATCGTGATCCCCTTCTCGCGCTCGAGATCCTCGGAGTCCATGACCCGCTCGGCAACGGACCGGTTGTCGCGGAAGGCCCCGGACTGCCAGAGCAGGGCGTCGACCAACGTCGTCTTGCCGTGGTCGACGTGGGCCACGATGGCTACGTTGCGTAGGTCGTCGCGGGTACGGGTGGGCATGCAGGTGCGCTCGATCCGATCGGTGGGGGTTGTGCGCCATGGTACGGCCAAGCTCAGTCCAGCAACGGCCGGACGGATCCGAGCCAGCGCAGCGCGTCGTGGTCCTCGAGCGGGTGCGGTTCGCCGGCGGAGACGGTGGCCGTCCACACGTGCAATGCACGTGCCAGGCTGCCGCTCGTCACACACCGCCGGTATGCCAGGCTGGACACGCCGAAATCCGATTCCCGAGGAGGCGGCATGACTGCCAACGACAGCCGGGCAGCGGTTGTCGCCGCCAGCGCGGGCGATCGGCACGTGCCGTGATGGCCACCGGAGTCGCATCGCCCTCGCGGGCACGCATTCCCGCTCGCACACTGCGAACCGACCGCTGGTGGGTCGATCCGGCAATCACGGCGGGCGTGCTGCTGGCATTCGTCGTGTACGCCACATTCCGGGCGTTCTGGGGGCGGTACTACTTCGCCGAGCCCTACCTGTCGCCGCTGTTCGAGCCCTGCCTCAGCGTGTTGTGCGTCGAGGGATCGGCGCACCTGGGGACACCGATCCCGGACTTCCTGCCGTCCTGGCTGTCCTGGGCCCGCTCGCCGGCCGTGATCATCTTGATCATCCCGCTGAGCCTGCGGCTGACCTGTTACTACTACCGCAAGGCGTACTACCGCTCGATCTGGGCGTCGCCGCCGGCCTGCGCCGTCGCCGAGCCGCACCGCCGGTACTCGGGCGAGACCCGGTTCCCGCTGATCCTGCAGAACGTCCACCGCTACGCGCTCTACCTGGCGCTGGCCTACAACGTCCTGCTGTTCTACAACGCAGCGTTGACCTTCCGCGATGCCCACGGCGAGTGGGGGCACGTTGGCGTCGGCACGCTGATCTTCCTCGTCAACGCGACCCTGCTGGCGCTGTACAGCGTGTCCTGCCACTCGTGCCGGCACATCGTGGGCGGCCAGCTGCGGAACTTCTCCAAACACCCCATCCGCTACCGGGCCTGGAAGGTGGTCTCCCAGCTCAACACGAGGCACGCGCAGCTCGCGTGGGTGTCCCTGGTGTTCGTCGCCTTCACCGACTTCTACGTCTGGATGCTGGCCTCGGGGGCCATCTCCGACTTCCGCTTCTTCTAAGAGGGTTCAGATGGCCGAGGCAAGCGAGCGCCACACGTACGACGTCCTGGTCGTGGGCGCCGGTGGGGCAGGGCTGCGAGCCGCCATCGCGGCTCACGACGCGGGTGCGCATGTCGCGATCGTGTGCAAGTCGCTGCTGGGCAAGGCGCACACGGTGATGGCAGAAGGCGGCGCTGCCGCCGCGATGGGCAACCTCTACCCGGAGGACAACTGGCGGGTCCACTTCCGCGACACCATGCGCGGCGGCAAGATGCTCAACCACTGGCGGATGGCCCAGCTGCACGCTCAGGAGGCACCGGACCGCATATACGAGCTCGAGGAGTGGGGAGCGCTGTTCGACCGT
>JBOGDU010000330.1:0-5109 GCA_050743145.1 Jiangellaceae bacterium
GTTCCGCGAGACGGCGCAGGTCGTCGACGGCGGCCGCGGCGTCCTCGGCCCCGTACACGGCCGACCCCGCCACGAACACGTCGGCCCCCGCGTCGGCGCACCGTTCGATCGTCTCGGCGGAGATCCCACCGTCGACCTGGACCCAGATGTCCAGGCCGGCGCGCGACACCATCTCACGCGCGCGGCGGATCTTCGGCAGGCACACGTCGAGGAACTCCTGACCGCCGAAGCCGGGCTCCACGGTCATGACGAGCACCATGTCGATCTCGCCGAGAAGGTCCTCGAGCAGGTCCACCGGTGTCGCCGGCCGGAGGGCGACACCGGCACGTGCGCCGATCCGGCGCAGCTCGCGGGCCAGCCGTACCGGTGCGGCGGCGGCCTCCACGTGGAAGGTGACGCTGTGGGCGCCCGCCTCCGCGTACCCCTGCGCCCACCGGTCGGGCTCGTCGATCATCAGGTGGCAGTCGACCGGGCGCTCCGCCCGGGCCAGCAACGCCTCCACAACGGGCAGCCCGATGGTCAGGTTGGGGACGAAGTGGTTGTCCATGACGTCGACGTGTACCCAGTCGGCATTGGGGACCCGGGCGATCTCGGCCGCCAGATCGGCGAAGTCCGCGGCCAGGATGCTCGGTGCGATCTGAACAGCCACGGGACGGCAGGCTATCCGAAGCCTCCCCCGGCGGCAGGCACATGAGGGTGCAGCAGCGCCAGGAACATGGCGTCGGTTCCATGTCGGTGCGGCCACAACTGGACCTCGGGCCCGCCGCCGAGATCGGGGACGCCGGGTAGCAGTGGGCGTGCGTCGACGCGCCCGACGTCGGCGCGGTGCCGCAACACATCGGAGACGACGGTCGAGGTCTCCGCCAGGTGTGGTGAGCAGGTGAGGTAGGCGACGATGCCACCCGGCCGGACGGCGGCCAGTGCCGCCTTCAGCAGCGCAACCTGCAACGCCCGGAGGGCCGGGATGTCGGAGGGCTGGCGCCGCCAGCGAGCCTCGGGACGCCGCCGGAGCGCGCCCAACCCCGTGCACGGCGCGTCCAGGAGCACCCGGTCGAAGGGCTCTTCTCCCGGCAGTGGCTCGGTAGCGTCGGCCACGACAACGCGGTGTCTGCCGGGGGCGCCGCGCAGGACCTTCTCGACCATGCGCGCCCGGTGCGGTTGACGGTCGACGGCGAGCAGCGTGGCGCCGCGTTCCTCGGCCAGGCCGGCCAGCAGCGCCGCCTTTCCGCCTGGGCCCGCGCACATGTCCAGCCATCGTCGGTCGGGACCTGGCAGCGGGGCCGCCGCGAGCGCAACGGCGACCAGTTGGCTCCCCTCGTCCTGGACCCCGGCCCGCCGCTCGCGCACTGCGGGAACGGTGCCCGGGTCGCCTTCGGGGAGGACGGCGCCGTACGGCGACCATCGCGTGGGTCGCGCCCCCGCGGCCACCAACTCGCCTACCTCGGCGCGACCCGGTCGGGCCACGAGCGTCACCGACGGCCGGTCGTTGTCGGCGGCCAGGGCCGCGGCGAGCTGTGCGAGATCACCGCCGAGCGCGTCGAGGAGGGCCCGGGCGACCCACGGCGGGTGTGAGTGCCGTAGTGCCAGCCGGTCGAGCGGATCCGTGGACACGGCCGGGGCGATCTGGTCGACCCAACCGGCCAGGTCATGCGCTGTCACGCGGCGCATCACGGCGTTGACGAGCCCGGCCGGGCCCTCGCCGACCACAGCCCGGGCCAGGCCGACTGTCGTGTCCACGGCTGCATGGGGCGGGATCCTGGTGCCGAGCACCTGATGTGCACCGAGGCGCAGTACGTCGAGCACGGGCGGGTCGAGCGCCTCCGGCGCCCGGTCGAGGCAGGCCGCCAGCACGACGTCGTAGGTCCCCAGTCCGCGCAGCGTGCCATAGACCAGCTCTGTGGCCAACGCGGCGTCGCGGCCGGTGATGCCGCGCTCGCGCAGGAGCCCGGGGAGCACCAGGTTGGCGTACGCGTCACGCTCGGCGACGGTGCGCAACACGTCGAAGGCGGCCTTCCGGACCTGGTCGGTCCGGGCCGGCCGTCGGCGGGTCACCCGCCGAACCGTTCGCGCGATTCGAGCCGGACCCCGCGCGCCCAGTCCGCGGCCGGCATCGCCGTCTTCCCCTGCGGCTGCACCTCGCCGAGGTGCACGCCGTGGCTGCCGGTGCCGACCCGCACGGCGTCGCGGTCGCTTCGGATCTCGCCGGGGGCCAGATCCGACGTCGTGTGGTCGAGGACGACCGGACGGACCTTCAGCCGGTCCCCCCGAAACGTGGTCCACGCGCCTGGGGTCGGCGTGCAGGCCCGTACCAGGCGGTCGACGCGAAGCGCGGTCGCCGTCCAGTCGACCTCGGCATCGGCGACCGTCAGCTTCGGTGCCGTCGACACGCCCTCGCTCGCCTGCGGCGTCGCGACGAGCACACCGTCCTCGATGCCGTCCAGGGTGGCGACCAGCAGTGCCGCCCCCGACTCGGCCAGCCGCGCCAGCAGGTCGCCGCTGGTGTCCGTCGTACGGACCTGCTCGGTGACGACGCCGTACACGGGACCGGTGTCGAGTCCCTCCTCCAACTGGAACGTGCAGGCGCCGGTGACCTCGTCGCCGGCCAGCACCGCGTGCTGCACCGGCGCGGCGCCGCGCCACGCGGGCAGGAGGGAGAAGTGCAGGTTCACCCAGCCGTACTTCGGCAGGTCCAGCGCCGCCCGTGGGATCAGGCCGCCGTAGGCCACGACGGGCGCGCAGTCCGGTGCGATCTCGGCGAGCCGGGCGAGGAATCCGGGATCGCTTGGTCGCGCCGGCTTCAGCGTTTCGACCCGCGCCTGCTCGGCGAGCTGTGCGATAGGGCTCGGCCTGAGCCTGCGCCCCCGTCCGGCCCGAGCGTCGGGTCGGGTCAGCACCGCGACGACCTCATGCCGCGAGGCGAGAAGCGCACGCAACGACGGCACCGCCACCTCGGGCGTTCCCGCGAACAGCACCCGCATCGTCACGGCCGCCTCTCGTCAGAGCGCGCGACCGTGGGTCGCATGGGGCGAGAGCTTGACCGTAGGAACGGTCCCGCCGGCCCACTCGGCCTCGCGGATCGCCTTCATTGCGGCCTTCCGGGAGGTGCGGTCGAGCCGGTCGATGAACAGGACGCCGTCGAGGTGGTCGGTCTCGTGCTGGATGCACCGCGCCAGCAGATCGCTGCCCTCGACGACGACGGGGTCACCGTGCTCGTTGAAGCCCTTGGCGACGACCTGCTGGGCACGGACGCAGTCGTACTCCAGGCCGGGTAGCGACAGGCAGCCCTCAGGACCGTCCTGCTCCTCCTCGGAGAGGTCGAGCTCAGGGTTGACCAGGTGGCCGAGCACGTCGTCGACGAAATAGGTGAACACCCGCAGCGACACACCCAGCTGCGGCGCGGCCAGCCCGATACCAGGCGCGTCCATCATGGTGTCGGACAGGTCCTTGACCAACCGGCGGAGCTCGGCGTCGAAGTCGACGACCGACTGTGCCCTGGTCCGCAGGATGGGGTCGCCGAACAGCCGGATCCGCTGGATCGCCACAGGCGCACTCCTCGTCGTTCTCCCACGACCTGTTCATGATCACGGGATGGGTCGCTCCAAGTTTATGGATCGGCCGGCCGCCGACCATCCGGCACGTGGCCCAGAACACCCAGCCTGCCGAGGTCGTTGCGCAGCCGTACCGGCCCGGTGAACAGCAGCGCGGTCATGCCCGCCCCGCGCGCTGCTTCGACGTTGGCCCCGGCGTCGTCGACGTAGACAGTGGCGGACGGGTCGAGCCGGTACCGGTCGAGCAGGATCGCGAAGATCCGGGGATCGGGCTTGACGATACGCTCGTGCCCCGACACCACGATCCCGTCGAACCAGGACAACCACTCGAACCGGGGAAAGGTGAGGTCGAACTTCTCGCCCGACCAGTTCGTCAGTGCGTACAACCGGCTGACGTCATCGTGCAGGTCGCGCAGTATCGCAACCGACCCCTCGATGTCGCCGCCGACGGTCTCGGGCCAGCGTTCGTGGTACGCGGCGATCAGCTCGGCGTGGTCGGGGAAGCGCGCCGACGCCTCGGCGACGGCGTCGGCCCAGGACCGGCCGGCGTCCTGAGCGGCGTTCCACTCAGGCGTACACACCTGCGTCAAGAACCTCTCGACGGCTGCGTCGTCGGGCAGCAGCCGACGGAACAGATAGCGCGGATCCCAGTCGACGAGCACGCCGCCGAGGTCGAAGACGACCGTCGACGGCGCGGAGCGCAGTTGGGGCGACGCCACCGTGCTCAGATGTTGAACCCGAGAGCGCGCAGCTGGTCGCGGCCCTCGTCAGTGATCTTGTCGGGCCCCCACGGCGGCATCCACACCCAGTTGATGCGGAAGTCCTGCACGAGGCCGTCGAGGGCAGTTCGGGTCTGGTCCTCGATGACGTCGGTGAGCGGGCAGGCCGCGCTGGTCAGCGTCATGTCGATGGTCGCGACGTTGGTGTCGTCGACGCCGATGCCGTAGACCAGGCCGAGGTCGACCACGTTGATGCCGAGCTCGGGATCGACGACGTCGCGCATCGCCTCGGTGACGTCGTCGACGGACGTGGTGCTGGTGGCAGCCGAGGACTCAGCCATCGTGGCCCCTCTCGTTGTTGTCGGCCACTGCCCGTGCGGTGGCGTCGCGGAAGGCCATCCAGGACAGCAGCGCGCACTTGACCCGGGCCGGGTAGCGCGCGACGCCGGCGAAGGCGATCCCGTCGCCCAGGACCTCTTCGTCCGGCTCGACGGTGCCCCTGCCCTGAATGAGCTCGACGAACGCCTCGTGCCGGTGGAAGGCGTCGGCGATACCGCGCCCGGACACGAGCTCGTGGAGAACGCTGGCCGATGCCTGACTGATCGAGCAGCCCTGCCCGTCGTAGGACAGGTCGGCCACGGTGTCGCCGGCCATCCGGACCCGGACCGTGATCTCGTCTCCACAGGTGGGGTTGACGTGGTGGGCCTCGGCGTCGAACGGCTCACGCAACCCGCGCCCGACGGGGTGCTTGTAGTGGTCCAGGATGATCTCCTGGTACAGCGACTCGGTGATCACCCGAAGAACCTCTTCACGTGCTCGACGCCCTCGACCAACTCGTCGAT
>JBOGDU010000331.1:0-4425 GCA_050743145.1 Jiangellaceae bacterium
GCTCATGACCGACCCGCCCGCCGGATCACTCGACGGTGAAGCCCTGCGCGGTCGCGTAGTCCTCGAGCTCGCTCTCCCAGGCGCTCAGACCATCATTCAGGTCGGTCCGCTCGGCGAATGCCTTGCCCAGCGTCTCGTTGAAGGACGAGTAGGCGAAGTCCATGAACGGGAGCCAGCCGAAGTCCGGCACGACGCTCGCGGAGATGTCGGCGAACTCCTTGTTGACCTGTTGTCCGCCGTAGAATTCGGCCTCCTGCTCCAGGAACGTGCTGTCCTCGAGGATCGTCTGCGAGGCCGGGAACAGGAACTGTTCGGTGGCGAACTTCAGCGCAGGCTCCTGCTCGGTGTTGATCCAGAGTGCCAGCTGCGCCGCAGCGATCGGGTTGGCCGTCGACTCCACGACCGCGTCGGTCGAACCGCCCCAGTTGCCGGCGGCCTCCTCGCCTTCCCACTGCGGCAGGGGAGCGGCGCGCCACAGGCCGCTGGTGTTACCGGCCGTGCCCTGGAGGAACACCGGCCCCCACGCGGCGGTCTGCCACGAGGCGTATCGGCCGTTGGCCAGACCCTGGTACCACTGATCGGTGAAGTCGGGGTCGACCCCGATCACGTCGTCCTGAACGAGGGGGTTCCAGAAGTCGATCACCTCGGCCACCTCTGGGGTGTCCAGGGCTATCGTCACGGTCTCGGCGCCGTCGTACCCGAAGGGCCGAGCGCCCGCCTGCCACAGCAACCCGACGAACTGGCCGGGGTCGTTGCCCGGCATGTTCGTCAGGTAGGAGTCCGGGTTGGCCTCCCGGTAGGTGCGGGCAGCCTCGCCGAACTCCTCCCAGGTGGTGGGCACGTCGATGCCGGCCGCGCCCAGCAGGTCCTCGCGGTAGAGGTTGCCCATCGGCCCGGTGTCCTGCGGGACGGCGTAGACGGCATCTCCGTCGGAGACCTGCGACCAGATCCACTCGGCGTAGTCGCCCGCGATGTCATCCACGCCGTAGGGGGCGAGGTCGAGCAGGTGGTCGCCGAGCCGGAAGGACGGCAGGTGCTGGAACTCGATCTGCACCACGTCGGGCGCGCCCGTGCCCGACTCGAGGGCCGTCCGGAGCTTCTGGTAGTGCGGGGCGCCCTGACCCACGTTGACGACCTCGACATGGATGGCCGGGTACTCGGCCTCGAACAGGTCCACCTCGTTCTGGATGTCGGGCACCCAGGTCCAGAAGGTGAGGTTCGTCTCGGTGGTCATCGCTGCGTCGATGTCCTCCTGGCTGATCTGATCCGATTCGGGGGCGTCCGTGCCGCCCTCATCCTGGTCGTCAGCGCAGCCGGCCAGGATGAGCGCGCCGGCGGTGGCTGTCACCGCAAGTGCGCGCGACTGTTGCGTCGTGAGTCGATGCATTTCGACACCAACTTCCTTGTGGATCTGATGCTGAATGCTTCTGGCAGCCGCCCCTTGAGGCGCTGCGGTGCGCCGGATACCTAGCCCGCGCTGGTCGGCGTGGGCGCGGGACCCGAGCTTGCTCGGATCATGAGGTCGACGGGGATCCGCGTAACCCCCCGGTTGAACTCCTCTCCTGCAATTGCATGCACGAGTTCGGTCACCGCACGGTGCGTGATCGCCGTGAAGTCCTGACGAACGGTGGTCAGGGGCACCATGAGGAACTCTGAGTCAGGCTCATCGTCGAAACCGACGATCGAGACGTCCTCCGGGATCTGCCGACCCTTCTCCTTGAAGGCCCGCATGAGGCCGATCGCCATCTGGTCGTTCGCGGCCATGACCGCCGTCACGTCGGAGCGCTCAGCCAGCTCAAGACCGGCCTGGTAGCCGGCCCGGGCAGTCCAGTCCCCAGCCAGGGGCTCGTTGACGTGGGCTCCGGCGTGCTGCAGAGCCTCGCGCCACCCCTCGATGCGGGCGTTCGCCGCGTACCAGGACACCGGCCCGGCGACGTGCCACACCGTGCGGTGGCCGAGGGACAGCAGGTGCTCGATGGCCTGCCTGACGCCGCTGTGCTGGTCGGCGATGACTGCGGGGCATGCGAAGTCCCCGGTCACCGGGTCGCCGACGCTGATCGCCGGGATGCCGTGGAACGCGTTCGAGACCAGCCCCTCTGCGGTGATGGGGGCGGCGAGCACGACCCCGTCGACGCCGTGGTCGACGATCCTGTCGATGGCGCGCCCGAACTCCTCACCCGAGCTGTCGGCCGTGGAGACGATCACCACGGAGTACCCGGCCTGCCAGGCGGCCCGCTCGACGCCGAAGAGCTGGGCGGATGGTCCGTAGAGCGCTGTCCCAGGGGTGACGATCCCAATCACGCTGGTGCGCTGGGTAACGAGGGCGCGGGCCGCGGAGTTGCGTCGGTAGCCGAGGGCCGCAACGGCGGCGTTGACTCGGTCACGGACATCAGCGCTGACGTTGGGGGCGTTGTTGATGACCCGCGAGACGGTCTTCTGCGAGACCCCGGCGAGGCGTGCGACGTCGGTCATCACGGGCCTCGCCGCAGAGCGATCTGCGTCCAGATGCATGGCTGCCTCTCCGGTGACTACGCTGTCATTCCAATGACAGCGTAGTCAAGCGCTTCTGGCGTGCTCGCCGAGCCGTGGCCGATCTGTGACCTCCGCCAAGAGCCTGACGGAGGTGGCGACGCTGACAGCGCCAGCGGCTAGCTGGTCGGACCTGGTGAGCGTCAGCGCTTCAACGGCGCGTCGAGCCAGAAGTGCTCCGGTGGCAGCAGGGACTCGAGTTGGCCCCAGAGTTCTTCGGGAACGGGCCGGGACGCAGCCGCGACCGTGTCCTCGACGCGCTCGGGGCGGCTCATTCCGACGACGGTCGAGGAGAGCCGGGCGTCGCGAAGGGAGAACTGCAAGGCGGCGGTCGTGAGGTCTGTGCCGTGCTCGGTGCATGCGCGGCGCATCGCAGCGATTGCCTCGAGGACCTCCGGCGGCGCCGGCCGGTAGCCGTAAGTGGTCGGCCCGCTGCCGCCCTGACCCGCCAGGATGCCGCCTCCGTACACCGCGGCGTTGAGGATCCCCATCCCGCGGCAAAGGGCCTCGGCGATCAGGGCTCCCGCGCTGCGGTCCAGAAGGGTCCAACGGTTGTGGACCAGTAGCACGTCGAATACGCCGAGCGCCACGTATCGCGCCATCTCCTGGACGCGGCCGCCGGCGAGGCCGATCGAGCCGACCTCACCCGACTCCTTCAGCCCGACGAGCGCATCGACGGCGCCACCCGGTCCGACCATCTCGTCGAAGCCGAAGTTCTCGGGATCATGAAGGTGGACCAACGGCAGATAGTCCAGGCTAAGACGCTCCCGGCTCTCGGCGACCGACGCACGGACCCGGTCTCCCGAGTAGTCACGGCCGCGCGGGTCGACCTTTGTCGCGACGACGAATCCGTCCGGGAGGCCTCCTGAGGCCGCGATCGCCTCGCCGATGCGCCGCTCGCTCTCGCCGTCGCTGTACGCGTTGGACGTGTCGATGAAGCGAATCGGACTCTGCAGCACCGCATGCGCGGTGGCGATGCCCTCGTCCACACTCACGTCGCGGCCGTACAGCCTCGGCATGCTGCCGAGCGGGCTGCCCCCGGCGCACACCGCAGAGACCTGCAGTCCCGTGCTGCCGAGCGGGCGCATCCAGGTAGGTGAACCGGGCGCGGGTGTGGCTGTTGTCATCGGGCCCTCCGTCTTGGCAGCTTGTCGACACTGCCGCATGCCCTCTGCTTGCCGATGTTCGCCCTTGCCACCGATGGCACCCTACGCGCGCTGGGGAAGAGCACCTCGCCCGCAATCCACGCTCGATCACCTGAGCCGTTCAGCCGCGCGTCGGCGCCCGCTGTTTCCTGCGCCGGGCCCTCTCCCCACCTCTGCCAGCGGGGCGTGACCTGGTCAGGTTCACTGTCGGTGCTCGACCGTAGGGTCGCGTCATGCGGACTTCACCGATACTCGTCGCCGGCGAGCCCGCCGACGTCATCCTCAAGGTGCTCATGGGGATGCGTGACAACCTCGTTCCTGATGCGGATGGCATGGTTTCCATTCAGGCGACGATCCCCCAAGATCATGCAGCCGTGCTGCTTCGGGCGATCATGCGAATCGAGGCGGAACTGTTGCTCGCCGATGTCAACGACGTCGGCTCATCCGCCGCCGAGCCGCGCACGCCGCAGCAACGCCGAGCGGACGCCTTCATCGCCTTGGCACTCCGAGTGGCAGAGGCTCTCGGCGGCTCCAAGTCCTGAGAGCCACGAACCATGCCAGGCCGGCCAAAGTGCCATCTTCTGGTCGGTATACCGGCAACTCAGGAGTGCCCCCGGTGCGACTCGAACGCACACTGAGGTTTTCTCAGCGAGTTGAGTAGTGGTGTTCGAAGTGGGTGAGGACGAGCGCGGCTTTCATGATGTCGGCGATGCGTGCGGGGTCGAGGCTGACTCGTTGCAGGGCACGCCAC
>JBOGDU010000332.1:0-6573 GCA_050743145.1 Jiangellaceae bacterium
TCTACCCGGAGCAGTCGTCCGACATCCCCGCCACGGGCGTGCCGACGGACCTGGCGACGTCCGAGCAGTGCCCGCCGGAAGCGGCCGTGGCGGAGTCCTGCGACGACGTCGCCGAAACCGGACGCGAGCCGGACACCATCACCGAGCCCAGCCCAACCCCCACGACAAGTGCGTCCGGCACGGACGCGACAGAGTCGGATGGCTCAGAGAACCCCGAAGGATCTCCGGAGCCCACTGGTGGGGATCCGGAGGGCCTGCCGCCTGGCGGGCCACCGCCGTGGAGCCAATGGGCTGATTCGCCGTCCGCGCCGCCCGGCGGGCCGCCGCCGTGGAGCCGTGCGACCGGTAGACCGTCCGAGCCGCTGGTCCCGCCCGCTGCGCCCGGCGGGTAGGCGCCCGACGGGTGAATCAGCCAGTGTCTATGGCGAGGCGCTCGGCCCCGGCCAGGGGTATCGCCAGCCAGGACGGACGGTTGCGCGCCTCGTAGACGGCCTCGTAGACGACCTTGTCGGTCTCGTAGGCGCGCAGCAGCACGTCGTCGTCCCGCGGGTCGTGCCCCGTTGCCTTCGCATAGCCCTCGCAGAAGGCCGTGCGATTTCGCTCAGCCCACTCGGCCGCGCGATAGGCGATCTGTTCGCTGCCCGGATGGTCGACGACCAGCAGGTGGCGGGCGGCGTAGTCGAACGAACGGAGCATCGCGGCCACGTCGCGGATCGGGGAGTCCAGGGCGACCCGCTCGGCCAGCGGCTTGGCCGGCTCACCTTCGAAGTCGACCAGCTTCCAGCCCACGACCGTCCGCACGACCTGGCCGAGGTGGAGATCGCCGTGGATGCGCTGGGCCGGCACGGAACGGCGGAGCTCGGCGAGCCGGTCGAACGACGTGGCCAGACTCGACGCGTACGGCGTGAGCTCGGGAACCGTGGCCACGGCCGCCTCGAGGCGCGCGCGCATGCGCCCGGCGAGGGCGCGCAGGTCGGCGGGTCCGAACGTACGGGTGGGCAGTACCTCTGCCATGGCGGTGTGGACCTCGGCCGTGGCCAGACCGAGACGCTGTGCCTCACCGGCGAAGTCGCCGCCGACCTCGTCGGCGTGCAGGTCGGCTTCGGCGTAGAGGTCTCGAACGCTGGTCGTCGCGAGAGCCCAGCCGTCGGTCGCGGTGACCAGGAACGTCTGGAGCATCGCCAGGCCGGCCTCCTGCCGCCCACCGGACGGGGAGACCCAACCGCCGTCGAGCCAACCCAGCAAGGGAGCAACGTATTCAGAACCGGCGCGGGTCAGGGCGTCGTGGACCTCGACGTCAGGGTTGACGCCGGGCACGACCCGCCGGAACACCTTGAGCAGTGCCGTGTCGCCGTAGGCCAGCGAGGTGTTGCTCTGCTCGGCGGTCAGCACGAGCGATGGCTCCCCGATCGGTAGGGCAGCGCCCGGTTCGGTGTGGAACGACAGGCCGTTGACACGGTCCTGCGCCATGAACCGGCGCAGGATGTCGGCGGTGGCGTCCTTGTCGTGCAGCGCGTCGTAGACGTACCGGCCCTCGGCCTCTCCGACCAGGACATGCTCCAGCCGGTCGTCGGGCTGTTCGCGCAAGCTCACCGGCACCTGGTAGATCTCCCGGCGGTCGCCCTGGGCCACCTCGACCAGCAGGTGCCAGACCTCCGGGTCGGCGTCGCGCAGCCTGGTCGTGGACACGGTCCGCACCGCGTCGACGGGCTCGTTCTTTCCCGCGAACCAGCGCTGGTGGGGCAGCCATCCGGCCAGCAGCGAGACGGCGGCTTCGACGGTCACGCCACCGCCTCCCCAGGCGTGCGTACCAGCCGGAACCAGTAGAACCCGTGCGGTGCCAGCGTGAGCAGGTAGGGCAGCTCACCGATCAACGGAAAGTGCACGCCGCCGACCAGCTCGACCGGCTCGGACCCCTCGTGCCGGCGAAGGTCGAGCTCGACCGGCTGCGGGAAGCGCGAGAGGTTGTTGACGCAGAGCACCACGTCGTCACCGAAGGCCCGGACGTACGAGAGCACGCTGGGGTTCGAACCGCCGAGGTCGGTGAAGTCGCCGAGCCCGAAGGCGGGGTTCTGCTTGCGTACCTCGATCATGCGGCGGGTCCAGTGCAGCAGGGACGACGTGTTGGTGATCTGGGACTCGACGTTGGTCACCTGGTAGCCGTAGACCGCGTCCATGACGACAGGCAGCGTGAGCCGTCCCGGATCGGCGGTGGAGAAACCGGCGTTGCGGTCGGGGGTCCACTGCATCGGTGTCCGGACGCCGTCGCGGTCGCCGAGCCAGATGTTGTCGCCCATGCCGACCTCGTCCCCGTAATAGAGCACCGGTGAACCCGGCAGCGACAACAACAGGGCGGTGAACAGCTCGATCTGGTTGGTGTCGTTCTCGAGCAGCGGGGCCAGCCGGCGGCGGATGCCGATATTGGCCTTCATCCGCGGGTCCTTGGCGTACTCCGTCCACATGTAGTCGCGTTCGTCGTCGGTGACCATCTCCAGGGTGAGCTCGTCGTGGTTGCGCAGGAAGATGCCCCACTGGCAGGTCGCGGGGATGACAGGGGTCTGGGCCATGATCTCCGAGATCGGGTACCGCGACTCCCGGCGGACGGCCATGAAGATCCGCGGCATGACCGGGAAATGGAAGGCCATGTGGCACTCGTCGCCACCGGCGTCGAAGTCGCCGAAGTACTCGACGACGTCGGCCGGCCACTGGTTGGCCTCGCAGAGCAGCACCGTGTCGGGGTACTCGTCCTCGATCATCTTGCGCACCTGTTTGAGGAACGCGTGCGTCTGCGGAAGGTTCTCGCAGTTGGTGCCCTCCTCCTCGAACAGGTAGGGCACGGCGTCGAGGCGGAACCCGTCGATGCCGAGGTCGAGCCAGAACCGCAGGGCATCGGTCATCGCCTCTCCCACGGCCGGGTTCTCGTAGTTGAGGTCGGGCTGGTGGCTGAAGAAGCGATGCCAGAAGTACTGGCGGCGCACCGGGTCGAAGGTCCCGTTCGACGTCTCGGTGTCGACGAAGATGATGCGCGCGTCCGGGTAGCCCGTGTCGTCGTCGGCCCATACGTAGAAGTCGCCGCAGGGGCCGTCCGGATCTTCGCGCGAGGACTGGAACCACGCGTGCTGGTCGCTGGTGTGGTTCATGACGAAGTCGACGATCACGCGTATGCCGCGGTCGTGGGCCAGCCGGACGAACCGGCTGAAGTCCTCGACGGTGCCGAACTCGGGTAGGACGCTCATGTAGTCGGACACGTCGTACCCGCCGTCGCGCAGCGGTGACGGGTAGAACGGCGGCAGCCAGAGACAGTCGACGCCGAGCCATTGCAGGTAGTCGAGCTTCTCGGTGAGTCCACGCAGGTCACCCGCGCCGTCACCGTCGGAGTCGTTGAACGAACGGACAAGCACCTCGTAGAAGACCGCCCGCTTGAACCACTCCGGATCGGTACCGGCGGCCGGAAGCGCGTGCTCCTGAGTCACGCACCCCACCTCCGCACACTGAGCACGTGGGCGGGCTCCACGGCGGGGTCGAGCCGGACGTAGTTGAACTGGCCCCAGGGGTAGCGCTCCTTGGTCAGCTCGTCGTGGGCCACGAATGTCTCGTGCCAGTCGAAACCGAGCGCCGGCATGTCGAGGGCGACGGTGGCCTCTCGCGGGCCGTGCGGGTCGAGATTGACGACGATCACCACGATGTCGTCGTCGGTGCCGACCTGTCGCTCGCGCTTGGAGAAGCAGATGACGTCGGCGTTGTCGACGTGGTGGAAGCGGAGGTTCCGCAACCGGTGCAGCGCCGGGTGTGCGCGACGGATCTCGTTGAGCCGGGTCAGGTACGGTGCCAGCGACTGCCCCGCCCGGTACCCGCCCGGTTCGTAGGCCGCCCAGTCGCGCGGGCGGAACTGGTACTTCTCGGAGTCGAGGTACTCCTCGCTCCCCGGCCGGACGGCGACGTGTTCGTAGAGCTCGTAACCGGAGTAGACGCCCCACGTCGGCGAGAGCATGGCGGCCAGGACGGCACGCACCTTGAACGCCGCCGGGCCGCCGTACTGCAGGTACGCGTGCAGGATGTCCGGCGTGTTCACGAACAGGTTGGGCCGCATGTAGGCGGCCGCGTCGCGGAGCTCGGTCATGTACTCCATGAGCTCGTCACGGCCGTTCTTCCAGGTGAAGTAGGTGTACGACTGCCCGAAGCCGATCTTGGCCAGCGTGTGCATCATGGCCGACCTGGTGAACGCCTCGGCGAGAAGGACGACATCGGGGTCGGTGCGGCGAATGTCCTCGATCAGCCGGTGCCAGAAGCTGACCGGCTTGGTGTGGGGGTTGTCGACGCGGAATATCCGAACGCCGTGGGAAATCCACAGCCGGACGATCCGCAGCATCTCCGCGTAAATTCCCTCGGGGTCGTTGTCGAAGTTCAGTGGGTAGATGTCCTGGTACTTCTTCGGCGGGTTCTCCGCGTAGGCGATGGAGCCGTCCACGCGCCGGCTGAACCACTCGGGATGCTCGCCCACCCAGGGATGGTCAGGGGAGACCTGCAGCGCTAGGTCGAGTGCCACCTCGAGGCCGACGTCCGCGGCGGCCTCGACGAAGGCGTCGAAGTCGTCGAACGTGCCGAGATCGGGGTGGATCGCGTCGTGTCCGCCGTCCGCCGAGCCGATGGCCCACGGGACACCCGGGTCGTGCTCGTCGGCGGCGAGTGTGTTGTTCGGACCCTTGCGATAGGTCCGCCCGATCGGGTGGACCGGTGGGAGGTAGACGACGTCGAAGCCCATGGCCGCCACGGCGGGCAGCCGGTCCACGGCCGTGGCGAAGGTGCCGGAGGTCCAGGTTCCGTCGTCGTTGCGCCGGGCACCCTCGGAGCGGGGGAACAACTCGTACCAGGCGCCGAACAGGGCCCGCTCGCGGTCGACCCGCAGTGCGTACGGCCCGTCCTCGGTGACCAGATCGCGCAGCGGGTACTGGTCGAGGACCGCGGTGACGTCGGGTGCCAGCGCCGCGGCCAGGCGCACGGGGGGCGGGCGACGGTGGTCGCGGATCGCCTTTGCGGCATCGCGGAGCAGACGGCGCTGCTCGGTGGTGCCGCGGGGCAGGGAGGCCGCGGCCCGCTCGACGAGCAGCGCTCCGTCGGTGAAGACGAGGTCGACGTCGATGTCGGCCGGGATCTTGACCTCGGCTACGTGGCGCCAGGTGGCCACCGGGTCCGACCAGCCTTCGACGGTGAACGACCACTCACCCTCGCCGTCCGGTGCGACCTCGGTGGCCCAGCGATCGCTGTGCGGGTCGGTCCGGTGCATGCGGACCGACTGCCGGACGCGTCCGGCGGGGTCGCGCAGCACGACCGAGGCGGCCACCGCGTCGTGGCCTTCGCGGAACACCGTGGCCGAGATCTCGAAGGCCTCGCCCACCACGGCCTTGGCGGTGTAACGCCCGCACCCGATCACGGGCTGGACGTCCAGGATCGGGATGCGTCCGGTCATCGGCCCAACGCTACTCACCTTCGACCGCCCCCTGCCGGTGATCATGTCGACTTTACTGCCCGTATTGGCGGCAGAATCGACATGATCAGCGGGCGGGGGCAGGAGAGGCCGGCCCCGCTGGTCTGCGAATTCGGACGTCCGCGAACTGCTTGACGACGCACCCACTAACGTACGCGCGTGCGAGCCATCCGACGTCTCACCGTCCGCACCGTGCTGCCCCAAGAGCTGGCGCCGTTGGGCGAGCTCGTCGCCAACCTCCGCTGGTCGTGGCATCCGGCCACGCAGGAGGTGTTCGCCGCGGTCGATCCCGTGCTGTGGGAGACCGTCCGGCTCGACCCGGTGCGGCTGCTCGGTGACGTCCCGCCGACGCGGCTGAACGAGCTCGCCGCCGACGAGGGGTTCCTCCGACGGGTCCGCAGCGCCCACGGAGACCTCCAGCGCTATCTGACCGACGACCGCTGGTACCAGCACGCCAACGGCGGCGCGTCCCAGACGATCGCGTACTTCTCGCCGGAGTTCGGTATCACCCACGTGCTGCCGCAGTACTCCGGCGGCCTGGGGATCCTCGCGGGCGACCACCTCAAGGCGGCGAGCGACTTGGGTGTGCCGATCGTGGGCGTCGGCCTGCTGTACCGGCACGGCTACTTCGTGCAGTCGCTGTCGCGTGACGGCTGGCAGCAGGAGCGATACCCGGTCGTTGACCCGAACAACCTCCCGGTGAGCCTGCTGCGCGACACCGACGGCTCGGCGGTGCGGGTCCGCGTCGGACTCCCCGGTGGCCGCGCGCTGGCCGCCGCGGTCTGGGTTGCCCAGGTCGGACGGGTGCCGTTGCTCATGCTCGACTCCGACATCGAGGAGAACGGCGCGGCTGAGCGGGAGGTCACCGACCGCCTCTACGGTGGTGGCAGCGAGCACCGGCTGCTCCAGGAGATGCTGCTCGGCATCGGTGGCGTCCGCGCGCTGCGCGAGTACAGCCGGGTCACGGGCACAGCGGCGCCGGAGGTGTTCCACACCAACGAGGGGCACGCGGGCTTTCTGGGCCTGGAACGGATCCGCGAGCTCACCGAGGACGCCGGGCTCGGTATTGACGCCGCGCTCGAGGCGGC